>JACDBY010000414.1 GCA_013694685.1 Actinomycetota bacterium | reverse complement strand
AGCGAGCCCTCGAGCATCGTCGGGGTCAGCCCGTCGATGACGACGAGCACGAGCTTCCGAGCGGTCTCCTCGCTCACCGGGCGAGCGACCGGAGCCCGGCGTGGCGCTCGGGCTCGCGCCGCGCCCGTCGCGCGGCGAGCGCGGGCACGACCACCGCGAGCACGTAGCCCACGATCGGGATCAAGGCGAGCAGCGCGACCACGAGAGCCGCGCCTCCCACGAGGAGCGCCGTTCCGGCACGCGTCGCGCCACGCCGGAGCGCGCCGCTCGCGATCACCGACGCCGAGAGCGCGCCGATCACCGCGCCCACCAGCGCACCGACGAGACCCGACCACTCCTCGACGAGCATGCCCGCGGCGCCCCCGACGGCGACCGAGGCCAGCGTCGCCGCGACGAGTCCATAGCGTCGTCCGGCCAGGAGCCCGGCGCAGAGGAGCCCCGCCGCCAGTCCCAGCCCGACGGCGATCCCGGTCGGATACCAGCTTCCCACGGTCAGATTGTACGGCTGCGGCCCTTGGTGACCGGCGTGAAAAACCGGTCGGAGCCGGATGGCGTACCGGAGAAGAGCGGACCATACGGAAAGGAGTCAGCGAACGATGAAGAAGCTCGGATTCCTGGCGCTCTTCGTCGCGGGTGGTGCCCTCGTCGTCTCGGGTGTGTCGCTTGCCCGCGGCGGAGACGACGACGGCAAGAGGGCCTCGGCACGGCTCGTCGGGTACAACGAGACGCCGTCGATCTCCACCACCGCACGCGGCACGTTCGAGGCCCGCGTCGCGGACGGGAAGATCACGTTCCGCCTTCGCTACGAGGGACTCGAAGGCGGCAACGCGACGCAGGCGCATCTTCACCTGGGACAGCGCCACACGGCCGGGGGAATCAGCGCCTTTCTCTGCGGCGGCAGCGTCAAGCCCGCGTGTCCGGCGGGCAGCGCGACAATCGAGGGAACGATCGTTCCCTCGGACGTGATCGGACCCGGCGGCCAGGGGATCGCGCCCGGTCAGTTCGACGAGCTCGTCGCGGCGATCCGCGCGGGTGCCGTGTACGCGAACGTCCACACACCGACGTACCCGGCGGGCGAGGTGCGCGGTCAGCTGCGCGGTCACAAGGGGAAGGAGAAGGGGGACGATCGGAGCGGGAAGGACGACTGAGGCAGCACGGGTGCCGGGTCGTCAGGCCCCGGCACCCGCCTCGAGGCTCGCGATCACGCCGAGGCAGAAGGCGGCAGCGCGCACACCGTCGACCACGCGATGGTCGAAGGTGACCGAGACGTTTCCGATCGAGCGGACGACGATCTTGCCGTCACGGACGACCGGTCGCTCGGTGATCCGGTGGAGCCCGAGGATCGCGACTTCGGGGTGGTTCACGAGCGGGGTCACGAGGAGCCCGCCGAGCTTGCCGGCGCTCGTCACCGTGAAGGTCGAGTCACGGAGCTCCTCGGCGGCGAGGCTGCCTTCACGGGCGCCCTCGGCGAGGCGGCGCACCTCGGAGTCGATCTCCTCGACGGACCGTACCTCGCATCCGCGCACGACGGGCACGACGAGGCCGTCGTCGGTCTGCACGGCGAGACCGACGTCGATCCGGTCGAGCAGCACGATCGTGTCACCCTCGAGACGCGCGTTGAGCTCGGGATAGCGACCAAGCGCGGCCGCGGTCGCGTGGATCGCCTGCGCGACAAGGAGCCGGACGTCCGCGCCCGTGAAGTCACACTCCTCGACGAAGGTCACCGCGGGAATCTCACGGTGCGCGCGGGTCACGTTCTCGCCGATCATGCGCCGGATCCCGCGGACGGGGATCCGTGTGCCGCCGCTCGAGCCTGCTGCGGCCTCGACGTCCGCCTCGACGATCCGCCCGCCCGGGCCGCTGCCCTGGAGGCCGAGGAGCTCGACCCCGAGCGAGCGCGCGAGCTGCCTCACGCCGGGCGTCGCCCGCACGGCTGCGTCGGGCTCCGAGGGAACGACGGACACGAGCGGCTCGGCCGGATCACCTCCCGGCTCCTCGTCGCGCTCGTCGACCGCGCGCAGGAGCTGCTCCCCCGCCTCACCGATCACGACGAGCACGGCGCCCACCGGAGCGACCTCCCCCTCGCCGACGAGGATCTTCAACACCGTCCCGCCACGCGGGGAGGGGATTTCCACCGTCGTCTTGTCCGTCTGCACCTCGACGAGGGGTTCATCCTCGGCAATCTCCGCGCCCTCCTCGACGAGCCAGCGCGCGATCTCGGCCTCAGTCAGGCCCTCGCCGAGGTCGGGCAGCTTGAACTCGTAGGCCACGGCGGCGCACGATACTGAGACGTGCGCATGGCGGCCGGGCACCTGTTCGCTGCTGCCCGAGCCGCCTCGGCTCCAGCGGCGGCGCCCCAGCCGATCAGGCGTCGTTCAGGGGGCCGAGACCGGTGACGGCTCCCGCGCGGTCTGGCGGAGAGCGACGACGCTGAATGCTGCGACCGGGCGCGGGAAGCCCTTGAGCGTCACGTCGCCGATCGGCTCCGCCTCGACGTCGTCCTCGACCTCGGCGTAGAGGCGCTGGGCGATCAGGATCTGCCCACCCGTTGCCTCGTCCGCGAGCCGCGAGGCGAGATTCGTCACCGCGCCGATTGCCGCATAGTCGGAGCGACCCTCGAACCCGACCTCGCCGCAGGTGGCGTAGCCGAGTGCGATGCCGACGCCGAAGTCGAGGTCGTAGCCGCGCTTGTGCCACCGCGGTGTCAGCTCCGCCATCTCCTCGCGCAGCGCACAAGCGAGCCGCACCGCCCGCAGAGGGGCGTCGGGGATCTCGATCGGGTCGTTGAAGAAGAGCTGGACGCCATCGCCTTCGAGGAAGCCCACGGTCGCTTCGAACCGCCGAACGAGGCGGCCGATCGTCTGGTGGAACTCGCCGAGCACGCGCATCAGCTCCTCCGGCTCGACTGCGTCGACGAAGCTCGTCCAGCCGCGGAGGTCGGCGAAGAGCATCGCGAGCTGGCGGCGATGGCTGGCGAGGATCGATTCGTCGCCCGACGCGACGAGCGCGTCGGCGAGCTGTGGTGAAAGGAAGCGCTGCAGCCGCCGTAGCCGTTGCAGCTCCTCGACGTGAGTCCGCACGCGCTCCTCGAGCGTCCGGTTGAGCTCGAGCAGTTCCGCCGCCTGCGTCTTGATCGTGTCGTGGTAGCGCTTGATTCGCAGCAGCGACCGGACGCGCGCGAGCAGCTCGGCGTGGTCGAACGGCTTCGGGATGAAGTCGTCGGCCCCTGCCTCGATTGCTTTCGTCTTCTCCGACCCGAGGCTCGACGTGAGCATGATCACGGGCAGTACGGCCGTCTCCTCGCGCTCACGGAGCCGCCGGCAGACCTCGTAGCCGTCGGGCTGCGGCATCAGGATGTCGAGCAGGACGAGGTCGGGCTTCGCCGTCTCGGCGAGCTCGAGCGCGACGCTGCCGTCGGTGGCCGAAACGATGTCGTAGCCGCGGGATGCGAGAACGGCCTCGAGCAGGCGCACGTTCTCGGGGACGTCGTCCACCACGAGGATCCTGGCGCAGCCCTCGCCGCTCATCGAGCGCCTCGCTCGCAGTGCCGCTTCACCGTGGCCACGAGCTCGACGATGTCGACCGGCTTGGAGAGGTAGGCGTCGAAGCCGGCCGCCAGGAACCGCTCGCGATCGCCGTCCATTGCCTGGGCCGTGAGCGCGAGCACCGGTATGGACGCTGTCCGCTCGTTCCTCCGCAGTTGCCCGAGCGCCTCGACGCCGTCGATGCCCGGCAGCTGGATGTCCATCAGCACGAGGCCCAGTTCGTGCTCATTCGCCAGCTCGACCGCCCGTTCCCCGGTCGCCGCCTCGAGGACGCGGTACCCGGTCGCCTGGAGCACGTCTCGGAACAGCTTCATGTTCCTCTCATTGTCCTCGACGACGAGGATCTGCTCGCCCGCCATGACTACGCTGGCCTCACGGGCAGCGTGAACAGGAAGGTGCTCCCCTGGCCGAGCTCGCTGTCGACCCAGATCCGGCCGCCGTGGAGCTCGACGAGCCGCTTCGAGAGCGCGAGGCCGAGACCGGTCCCCTCACGCTGCGCCGCGCCCGCCTCGGTCTGCTGGAACTCCTCGAAGATCCGGTCGTGGTCCTCGCGGGCGATGCCCGGCCCGGTGTCGGCCACCGAGACCCGCACCTCACCGTTCACCTGCGTCGCGCACACGTCCACGGCGCCGCCCGCGGGCGTGAACTTCACGGCATTCGAGAGCAGGTTGAAAATCACCTGTCGCACGCGGCGCTCGTCGCCGGTGACGGTCTCCACATCCGGAAGGGCCGTGAGCGTGACCCGAACACCGTCCCTCGTCGCCCGCTCGCGCACCATCACGACGCCGCGCTCGAGCGCCTCCTGCAGCGAGAACGGCGCGATCTCGAGCTCGACCTGGCCGGCCTCGACCTTGGACAGGTCGAGCACGTCGTTGATCAACGCCAGCAGGTGGTTGCCCGAAGAGAGGATGTCCTCGAGGTACTCATCCTGCTTCTCGTTCAGCTCGCCGAAAACCTGCTCGCGCAACAACTGCGAAAAGCCGAGGATCGCGTTGAGCGGCGTACGCAACTCATGCGACATGTTCGCCAGGAACTCGCTCTTGTGCAGGCTCGCCGCCTCGAGCTCGCGGCTCTTCTCGTCCAGCTGCTCGAGTGCCGTCGCGAGCGCCCGGGTCCGCTCTTCCACCCTCTGCTCGAGGTTGGAGTACGACTCCCCAAGCCGCTCTGCCATGCGGTTGAACTCCTCGGCCAGCGCCCCCAGCTCGTCCCGGCTCGTGTTCTCGATCCGCATGTCGAGGGCGCCCGAGCCGATCCTCGCCGCGGCGGCCTGGATCGACTCGATCGGGCGGACGAGCCGGCGAGCGAGCAGGACGCTGGTGGCGCTCGCCAGGAGCAGGAACGCAACCAGGAGCAGCGCGGTACGCCAGATCGCCGACTTCAGGGGGGCGAAGGCCTCGCTCAGCGGTTCCTCGACGAAGACGTGCCAGCCCAGAGACTCGATGGTCTGATAGGCGCTGATGACCTCGGTCCCGTTCTGGTCGTGTCCGATCGTGGCCGCGTCGGCGGGCTCGTGCCCCGGCCCGCGGAGCGCGGCACGTACCTGCGGCAACGACGCGAAGCTCGTGTGCCGGAGGAGCAGGTCGGTGCTCGGGTGGGCGACGAGCACGCCTCGCGAGTCGACCGCGTATGCGTATCCCCCCGTCCCGACCCGGGCTCGCTCGATGACCTGGGGGACGAAGCTCAGGTCGATCTCGGCGACCACGACGCCGCGTCCGGGAGCGCGCTCGGCGACGGCGATCGTCATGTGGGGCTGTGACCCGTCCTCGAAATAGACGCGGCCGAAGTACCGGTTCTCCGTTCGCGCCCGAAGGAACTCGGGGCTCCGGGAGAGGTCGATCCCACCGCGAAGGCGGTCCAACTCGAGCGGGTTGATGCGAACCTGCTCCTTCCCGCTCGCGTCGAGGTACCTCAGCTCACTGACGAGCTTCTCGCGGCCGAGGAGGCGGTGGAAGTCCTGGCTGCGCTCCACGCGCCCGGCTGCTCCCTTCGCCTTTGTCGGCTGGGCTCTCGTCTCGAGCTCCAGCAGGATCTCCTGCATCAGCTGCTCGATCGACGTGGCGGCGGTAAACGCCTTGTCCCGTTCGACGCGGGTCAGCGCACGCTTGCTGTCCTGGTAGGTGAAGTAGAGCTCGGTGAGCCCGACCGACGCGATGGCAGCGGCGACTAGCGCGGCGACGACGGCCGTGTACTTCCATTTCAGTCGTCGATGCGGCCGTACAGGCGCTTCCACGCCGCGTGCTCCCAACGTCGTTGAACTCGGCTAGCGGTAGACCTCGTCGGCCCGGATGATGATCTCCTGCGGCGGCTTGATGCCGAGCCTGCTGGCCGTCTCGAGATTGATCGCGAACTCGAGCTTCGGGATCACCTCGACGGGGAGGTCGGCGGGTGGCGTGCCTTTGAGGATGCTGTCGACGAAGCGTGCGCCGGCCCGGCCGACGAGGGGGAGGTCGATCCCGTACGAGAACAGCGCCCCCTGCTCGACCCACTCCTTGCGGTGCGCCTGGACCGGGAGTCGCGCGCGCCGGGCGAGCTGGATCGTGAGCGTCGTGTGGTTGAGCCGGAGGCTCGGCGACAGGAGGAATGCGCCGTCGGCCTCTCCGGGACGGAGCGAGCGGAAGATGCGCCTGAGATCCTGCGCGCTCGAGGCCTCGCGAACGTCCAGCTCGAGGGGTCGTTGCAGTTGCGCGGCGGCTGCCCGGGCATCCTTCAGGAGCCGCTCCGTCCTCTTGTCCGTCGGGTCGACGAGGGTGAGCACGCGACGGAGGTTCGGCACGAGCAGCTGGTAGAGCTCGAGTTGTTTGTCGACCTCGTCGCGGGCGCCGAAGACCCCCGTGAGGTTTCCGCTCGGACGCGAGTAGGTCTCGACGAGGCCGTCCCGGACGGGATCGGAGGGATGGAGGAAGACGATCGGGATGCGATCGTCTTCGTTGCCGGTGGCCGCTTGCGCCGCCTCGATCGACTTGTCCTCGAAAGCGACGATGGCGTCAACGCGATCGAGGACGAACACCCGGGCCTGCGCGGCCGCCTCCTCCGGCTCCAGGTTCCGCCAGATCAGCTCGATGTTCATGCCCTCTGTCCAGCCCAGCTCCGCGAGGCCCTCCTTCAGCCCGTCGAGGGAGGAAGGAACGTGATCGATCCCGACGTGCATCAGGCCGACGCGCTTGACGGTCTCCCCTTCGGCGTCGTCGTCGTTCGAGCTCGTGCACCCGGTGAGCAGGGCGGCGACGAGCATGGCGCTCCCGAGCGCCAGGAGGGCCGCGCGGGCCCTCGGTCGGATCGCCGTCCCCCGCACGCTGCCGGCGAGACGGCAAGCACCTTGGACAGGCCACCGATCAGGCGTCGCTGGCATCGCTGTGGGTCTCCTCTCCGTGGGACTCGACCAACATACGGCGAGCGCGTCTCTACGCCAACCCTGCCCGCTTGTGTCTCGCACGGGTGCTGGCACACTGCTCGGCGGCGGGGCAGGCCCTACGCCGTGTGGCCACGCCGTCTCGGGCCACCGGAGCCCTGTGCCTGCGCAAGCTCGGCCGCAACGTGTTGCCGGCAGCGCAGGGCAATCAGCGCCCGGGACGGGCGCAGAAGCCGCGCACCTGATCCGGGAACTCCAGGACGTCGAACGGCTTCTCGAGGTAGCCGGCAAACCCGGCGTCGAGGTACCAGGCGCCTCCCTCCAGCCGCCTCGACGTCAGCGCGACGACGGGGATCCGCGCCGTTCGCTCCGCCTCTCCGAGCTTTCGTGCTGCGGCCGTGCCGTCCATGTCCGGGAGCCCGAGGTCCATCAGGATCAGGTCCGGGAGGTGCTGCTCCGCGAGCGCGATCCCCTCGGCGCCGGTTGCCCCCTCCAGCGTTCGCAATCCGGCCGCGCGCAGCACATCGCGCGCGAGCCTCAGGTTCCTCTCGTTGTCGTCCACTATCAGGACGAGCGGCTGCCCCGCGTTCGACGGCCCAACAGAGCCCGTCACTGGAGGCCCGGTCGTCACCGCCGTATCCTCCGCCCATGCCGATTCGGCTCGTGCTCGCCGAAGATCACTACCTCGCCCGCGAAGGTCTCCGCCGTCTGCTCGAGACGCAACCCGGCATCGAGGTCGCGGCCGCGTGTGGCGACTTCGACTCGCTGCTTGCCGCCGTGGACGCCGAGCGCCCCGACGTCGTCGTCACCGACATCCGGATGCCGCCGAGCGATACCGACGAGGGGATCCGTGCTGCGGAGCAACTGCGCGAGACGCACCCGGACACGGGTGTCGTCGTCCTCAGCCAGTACGCGAGCCCTGGCTATGTGCTCGCACTGCTCGAGGGTGGGAGCGCGCGTCGCGGCTACCTCCTCAAGGAACGCGTCACGGATCTCGGGCAAGTCGTAGAAGCGATCCGGGCCGTCGCCGAGGGTGGCTCGGTGATCGACCCGAAGGTCGTCGAGGCGCTGGTTGCCGAGAACGCCCGCGGAGAGGAGTCGCCGCTCACCGGGTTGACACCGCGCGAGCGAGACGTTCTCCGCGAGATGGCCGAAGGCAAGAACAACGCGGCGATCGCGGCGTCCCTCGTGCTGACGGAAAGATCCGTCGAGAAGGTGATTCACTCGATCTTCTCGAAGCTCGGGCTCACGTGGGAGGCTGCGGTCCACAAGCGCGTCAAGGCCGTGATCCTGTACCTGGCCGAGAGCCGGTAGTGGCGTCATCGCGGCAGAGGGAGCGAGCCGGTGACGCGAGCTCCGCCGCCGGGCTCCGAGGCGATCGTCAGTCGACCTCCGAGCGCCTCCACGCGATCGCGCGACGCGTTGAGCTCCGGGTCGGCAGGGCGCGTGCCGTTCACCACGAGATCGAAGACCACGCCGGCCGGCTCGTCTCGCACCGTGACCGTTGCTCGCGCGCCGGTCTCTGCGTGTTCGAGTATCTCGAGGCAGCACAGGTAGATCGTTCGAGCGACCGTGTGCGGGTAGCGAGCGCTCGGCGCGACATCGACCGCGACGGGGATAGAGATCGCGGCGGTCGCGAGGGCCGAGCGTAGCGCGACGGCGAGGCCCGCCTCGAGCAGCGGCGGGTAGACGCGCTGCGCGAGCTGAGCCGTCTCGACAAGCGCCTGCCGGATGTCGCGCCCCATCTCTTCGAGCAAAGTCTTCGCCGCTGCGGGGTCGGTGTCCACCAGCTGGCCCGCGAGCTGCAGGTTGACCGCCAGCGCGACGAGG
Organism: Actinomycetota bacterium; assembly: GCA_013694685.1. Taxonomy (GTDB): domain Bacteria; phylum Actinomycetota; class Thermoleophilia; order Gaiellales; family Gaiellaceae; genus Gaiella. The sequence goes on along the minus strand of JACDBY010000414.1, from coordinate 4,228 downwards.
TCCTGCTGCACACCTTCGTGCAGCTCGCGCTCGATTCCGCGCCGGCCGGCGTCGGCGGCGAGGACCAGCCGCTCCCGCGACGCGCGCACCTCCGCGATCTCATGGCGCAACCGGTCGAGCGTCCCGGGCAGCGCATCGACGTCCGAAGCCTCCAGGGCTGGTCGACCTCCTAGTCTGAGTCCGGGCGGAAGTTGTCCGTCATCGCACACGAGCCGTCAAGGACCCAGCACCCGGTGAGGAACGGGCAGCCACCCCGGCCAACTCGCCTGCTGACACCGTAGTCGCGGCGTTACCGACCTCCTAGAGTGATGGATCTCAACGTCAGCACAGACAGGAGGCCACGTGGCCATGAAGAAGCTCTTGGGCGGAACAGTCCTCGCAGGGTTCGCCCTCCTCGCGATCGTAGCGACCGCGCTCGCGACGTCCGGCTCGGGCGTGACCAAGAACGAGACGCTCGCGCTTGGGAACGTCGCCGACATCGACGTCAAGGTCAAGACAGGAGACTGGAAGGTCAACATCGACACGAAGGGGCCGTCGACGGTTGCCGTCTCGGAAATCCGAGTCGCCCCGGGAGGGAACTTCGGTTGGCACAGCCACCCAGGCCCAAGCTTCGTGATCGTCAAGTCCGGAACGTCGACCTTCTATGACGGTGACGACCCCGACTGCACACCGCAGCGGCACCCCGCAGGGACGGCCTACGTCGATCCCGGCGGAGACACGCACATCGCCCGGAACGAGGGGACCGAGGAGCTCGTTCTGTTCGTGACGAGGGTGGTGCCCGAGGGCGCGACTCCACGGATCGACGAGCCGAATCCCGGCAACTGCCCCTTCTAAAGGGCGAGACAGTCACGGACGGGCGGTCGCCGGGATGGGGCCGCCCAATTCGCGTGGCCACGCGTGGGGAGCTGCGCTATGTCGAGGTGACGGCACAGCCCGCCCAAGCCGCGATCGACGAGCTGCGACGGCGTTCAGAACGCGAGCACGCGGCGGACGGCATCGACGACGCGCTCGACCGACGGCATGTACCAGTCCTCGAGCTGCCAGTAGGGATACGGCACGTCGTAGCCGGTGACGCGGAGCACGGGGCCTTGCAGATCCAGGATCGCATGCTCGGCGAGGAGGGCCGAGATCTCCGACGCGAAGCCGCAGGTCCGCGGTGCCTCCTGCACGACAACGCACCGGCCGGTGCGGCGCACCGAGGCGAGGAGCGCCTCGTCGTCGAGGGGCTTCAGGGAGCGGAGGTCGAGCACCTCCACCGAGGCCTCCGCCGCGAGGTCGTCGGCAGCGCGCTCGCAGACGGCGACCATCGCGCCCCAGGCGACGAGCGTCAGGTCGCTGCCCTCGCGCGCGCGCCGCGCCTTTCCAAGCTCGACGACATGCTCCCCCTCCGGCACAGCGCCGCGCGCGGTCCGGTAGACGAGCTTCGGCTCGAAGAGCACCACGGGATCGGGGTCGCGGATCGCGGCAGCGAGGAGCCCCTTCGCGTCGGCAGGCGTCGCGGGGACGGCAACCTTCACGCCCGGTGTGTGGACGTAGTACGTCTCGGGCGAGTCGTCGTGCAGCTCGGGCGCGCGAACTCCGCCGCCGTACGGCATGCGGATCACGAGCGGAAAGCCCATACGCCCACCCGTACGCCAGCGGTAGCGGCCGACGTGGGTGATGAGCTGGTCGAGGCAGGGATAGGAGAACGCGTCGTACTGCATCTCGACGACGGGACGCCATCCCGCCATGCAGAGCCCCACCGCGGCGCCGAGGAACCCCGCCTCGGAAAGCGGCGTGTCGATGCACCGCTTCTCGCCGAACGCCTCTCGGAGACCCGCCGTCGCGCGAAAGACGCCGCCGAGGCGACCGACGTCCTCGCCGAGCACGATCACGGACGGGTCGCGAGCGAGCTCGACGTGGAGTGCGTCGTTTACCGCCTCAACGAGCATGAGCTCCCGGGTTGCAACCGCCGTAGCGCTCATCGCTCGTGCACCCGCCGGAGCTCCTCGAGATCCCGCGCGAGGTCGGGAGGTGGATCGGCGTAGGCGTGCGCGAAGACGAGTTCAGGATCCCCGGGCGCCTCGTCCTCGGCCGCCTGGATGCCTGCACGCAGCTCGGCGAGCGCCTCCTCGCGGACGGTCTGCACGTCCTCGTCGTCGAGCACGCCGAGGTCACGGAGATAGGTCTCGTAGGCTGCCACGCAGTCGCGGCCGCGCTCGGCCTCGACCCGCTCCCGATCGACGTAGATGCTCGGATCGTCGGCCGTCGCGTGGGGAAAGGAGCGGTACGTCACGGCCTCGACGAAGGTCGGGCCCTCGCCTGCGCGTGCGTGCTCGACTCCCCGGCGAACGGCGTCGTGGACGGCCAGAACGTCGTTCCCGTCCACCCGGATCGCGGGCATCCCGTACCCGACGGCCTTGTCCGAGAGCCGCTCGGCGGCCGTCTGGTCCCTGAGCGGCGTCGAGATCGCCCACTGGTTGTTGTTGCAGAGCAGCACGAGCGGCGCCCGGAAAACGGCGGCGAGGTTCGCCCCCTCGTGGAACGCTCCCTCCGAGGTCGCGCCGTCACCGAAGATGGCGACCGCCACCGCATCCGATTCCTTCAGCGCGAGACCCCACGCGAGCCCGGCCGCATGGGGGACGTGCGTCGCGATCGGGACGCAGATCGACGCCACGTTGACCTCCTCCGGGTTCCACCAACCGGACGGATGGCCCCGCCACCACTGGAGGATCGTCGACGCGGGCAAGCCACGCAGCAGCCCGATCGCGGACTCGCGATAGCTCGGGAAGATCCAGTCCCGTTCCTCGAGCGCGTGGACGGCGCCGGCCTGAATCGCCTCGTGCCCGCGGAAGATCGCGTAGGTGCCGATCCGGCCCTGGCTGTGGTAGACGACCGAGCGCTCGTCGTAGACCCGCAGCCTGACGAGCGAGCGGTGGAGCGCGAGGAGCGCGTCGTCGTCGAGCCCCGCAGGTCGCACGGCGGGCCGACCGGCGATGACGCGCTCGAGATCCTGCTCGACGACCGGCACCGCGCTCATCGTTGAAGTGAAACAGGGTTTCCCTTTTGACGCAACTCCGTCCGCGCGCCGAGGCACGGCCCCTCGCGGAGCGGAGAACCCTGCGAGACTGGGGGAATGGAGACCGGGCGCCGCTTTGCGATCGAGCCCGTTCGCGCGACGCGCACGTTCGAGGCCGCGATCGAGCATCTGACCGAGGCGATCGAGCGGGCGGGGCTGCGCGGCGGCGACCGCCTGCCGAACGAGGGCGCGCTCGCCGAGCAACTCGGGATCTCGAAGCCCACGCTCCGCCAGGCACTCCGCGTCCTCGAGCTCTCGGGCCTCGTCGAGGTGCGACGCGGCAAGTCGGGAGGCGTGTTCGTCGTCAGCGACCTCGTCCCGGCGGTTGCGATCTTCACCGCGGTCAAGCTCGAGGAGAACGCTGCGGTCGACGTCCTCCGCGCGCGCCGCGTCCTCGAGCGCGCGGTCGTCCACGAGGCGATGCATGTGGCAACAGCCGACGACCTCGTCGAGTTGAGCAGGACGGCCGACCTCCTGGAGCGCCACCTCGGCGAGCGGGCGAGCGTCATGCGCGCCGACGCCATGTTCCACAGGGCGCTCGTCCGCGCCTGCCGCAACGAGACGATCCGTGCGGCGATGCGCGGCGTCGCGCGCGGCCTCTCGCCCATCCGGGACGCGTACTCCGGCGGTCTCGCCTACGACCGGAAGACGCTCGACGTCCACCGTCGCCAGCTCGAGGCGATGCGTGCCCGCGATCGAGACCGGCTCGAGACGATCCTCGACGAGCACTTCCGCATGCTCGAGACCCAGTTTGCGAGAGGGATCGGGCGACGGTGGTCGGATCTCTTCTCGTCCCGCTCGCGCCGCGGCTAGTGCCGCGTCTCAGGGTTCCACCGGAAACGGCCCCGGTGGAACCTGCGATTCCGGGGCTCTAGGTGCCGGACAGGTCCGGCACCTACACGGCTTTCCGGTGACCCGGTAAGGACGACGCACTGGAGGCTTGGAGCAGCGTCAACCGGACGTGAGGACGGCCACGGCGTCGCGCTCCGCCTCGAACACGGCGGTCTCGACATCGCCGAGGTCCTCGCCGTCCACCTGGAGCGGGAGCGGGATGTCGCAGCGGACGACGATGCGATCGGCGTCTTCGACGACGACAAACCGCCGGCCGGCCGAGGCGCCTCGCGTGAGCGCCACCGCCGCGCGAGGCAGGCCGAGCGCGCCGAGCGCGCG
>JACDBY010000405.1 GCA_013694685.1 Actinomycetota bacterium | reverse complement strand
TTCCACCGGAGCAGTTCCCGGTGGAACGTCGCGAGACGAGGTACTAGCTGTCGGCGCTCTTCGCCTTGGTCTTCGCGGACGACGCCGTGTCGGAGACCGTGTCGGCCGCCGAGCTCGCGGTGCTCTCCGCCTTGCCCGCGAGATTCGAAGCCGGGGCGTCGAACGACTCGAGCGGCTGGAGATCGTCGTCGCCGGCGATCAGGTCGAGGAGCTTCTCGCGTGTCTGGGCGCCCGTCCAGGGGTTGTAGAGCGCACCGGCGATGACACCGGCCAGGAGCACCATATTGCGTCCCTTGTGACTGCGCTTCTTGCCCTTGAGCGTGTCCTTCGCGCTCGAGAGATCGTCGATCGCGCGCCGGAGCTGTTCCTGCGCCTTCTTGTCGGTCGCGAGCATCCGCGCCGACTCGGCGACCCCGTTCTGCTTCGAGATGGGGCCGTAGAGCTCGCGCGCCGCCTGGAGCGCGTCCTTCAGATCGCGGCGGAAGTCGTCGTCATGCAGCGCCCGCTCGAGATAGGGCTTCACCGAGTCGAGCGTGTCTGCAAGCTTCGCCGCCTGCTTCTTCGCCATTGCGGCCGTCCTTTCCATTTGTTCGTGAGAGACGTGAGACTACTACCCCGCTTCCGCCCCTACGATGCATCGCATGGGAATGCTGAAGCGGATCGCGCTAGCGCTCTCGGCGGTGCTCGGGGCGATCACCTATCTGTGGATCGCCGCCGTGCGTGCTATCCCCGGAGTCCGTCGGCGCAAGGCCGCCGCTCGCGCCCGCCGCCGGCGCTGAGGCACGCGCTCCGGGCGTGATCGACCCACCCCGGTTGCGCGGCGGCCGTGCGCTTCGCTCGACCGCGCTCGCCGGTGGGCTCTTCCTCTTCGCCTCCGGCATCGTGCTGCAGCTCGAGTCGGGGCTCGGACTGGGGCCATGGGACGTGCTGAACCAGGGTGTCGACGAGCACACCGTGCTCTCGTTCGGCGCCGCGAACGTCGTCGTCGCCCTGTGTGTGCTCGTCCTCGCCTGGGCCCTCGGGGGGCGGATCGGACCCGGCACGGTCGCGAACGCGATCCTCATCGGCCTCTTCGTCGACCTCCTCGGCGCTCTCGACGGGATCGCGGCGCTCTCGGAGCGCTCGGTGGTCTCCCGTTCGGTGCTGCTCGCCGCCGGCATCCTCCTCGTCGGCCTCGGGACGGCGCTCTACATCGGTGCCGCCTACGGCGCAGGCCCGCGCGACTCGCTGATGCTCGTCGGCGCGCGGCGGACCGGCGTGCGGATCGGCGTGGTGAGGGCGGTGCTAGAGATGGCGGTTGCGGTCGTCGGCCTCGCGCTCGGCGGGACGGTCGGGATCGGAACTCTCGTCTTCGCCCTCGGTGTCGGTCCGGCCGTGGAGCTCGGCTTCGGGGTTCTCGGGCGCCTCGGCTTCGCGACACCCCCGACCGTCGCCGCCAGTACGATCGCTCCGCGATGAAGGGCGTCGTCTGTGCGGGCGGCTCGGCGACGCGGCTCGGTGAGCTCACCCGGGTCGCGAACAAGCACCTGCTCCCGGTTGGCCGCTGGCCGATGATCTACTACCCGCTGCAGCTCCTCGAGCGCGGCGGCGTGGAGAGTGTGCTCGTCGTTACCGGCAAGGGACACGCCGGCCAGATGATCGACCTCCTCGGCGACGGTCGGCTCACCGAGCGGGGTACCGACGCGCCCCTGATCTCGCTCGACCTCACCTACAAGGTGCAGACGCAGCCCGGGGGTATCGCCCAAGTGGTCGGGATGGCCCGCGACTTCGCGCAGGGCGAGAAACTCGTAGTCGTCCTGGGTGACAACATCTTCGAGCAGTCGCAGGCGGACGCGATCCGCTCCTGGGCGACGGGAAGCGACGGAGCGCTGATTTTCGTGAAGGAGGTGCCCGATCCCGAGAACTTCGGGGTCGTCGTCTACGGAGACGACGGTCGGGTCACCGACATCGTCGAGAAGGCCGGGATCGTCGACACCCGGTACGACTCCCCGCCCTCGAACGAGGCAGTCGTCGGTCTCTACTGCTTCCCGCCCGACGTCTTCGATCTGATCGTAACGCTCGAGCCTTCGAGCCGCGGCGAGCTCGAGGTCACCGACGTCAATCGCCACTACGCGAGCGAGGGCAGGCTCGACGTCGTCCGTGTCGAGGGCTGGTGGGAGGACGCCGGCAAGCACTGGCAGCACCTCGCCGAGATCGGGCGGCTCATCGAGGAGACGGGCGCCAACACGTGAGCGTCTCCGGTGTCCTGCGCGTCCCACTCCGGATCGTCGAGGACGAGCGCGGCTGGTTCTGCGAGCTCCGTCGCGATAGCGCCCTCCCGAAGCGGATGGTGCAGACAAACGTCTCCTTCTCGCAGCCCGGCGTCGTCCGCGCCCTTCACTACCACGAGCGCGGGCAGGACGACCTCTTCGTTGCGCTCCGCGGCACGGCTCGCGTGGTCGTCCTCGACCGCGAGACCGGCGACACCTTCACGGAGGACATCGGCGGGGAGAACCCCGTCGCGATCTACGTGCCCGGTCACCACGCGCACGGCTTCGAGGCCCTGACCGAGCTGCTCTTCTGCTACCACGTGACCGAGGAGTACGACCCCTCCGACCCGGACGAGCACGGCGTCCCGTGGAACGATTCCCGGGTCGCGCACCTGTGGGCAACGACGAACCCGATTCTCTCGCCGCGCGACGCCGTGTCCTGATCACGGGCGCCGGCGGCCAGCTCGGGCACGCGCTCGGGCAGGCGTTCGCCGATGACGAGGTGCTCGCGCTCGACCGCGTGGGCTGGGATGTTCGCCACGGCCGGCCGGCTCTCTTGTTGCCGCCCGACCTCGTCCTCCACGCGGCAGCGTGGACGTCGGTCGACGCCGCGGAGGTAGCGGAGGCAGAGGCGGACAGGGTCAACGTCGAGGGAACCGCGCGGGTTGCCGCGCTCGGCGCGCCTCTCGTCGCCTATTCGAGCGACTACGTCTTCGACGGCACGAAGGACGGGCCGTACGTCGAGTCGAGCGAGCCCGCACCGCTCTCCGCCTACGGCCGCTCGAAGCTCCGTGGGGAACGGGCGGCGGGCGACCGCGCCTGGATCGTCCGCTCGTCGTGGCTCTTCGGCGAGACCGGCCACAACTTCGTCCGCACCATGCTTCGGCTCGGCTCCGAGCGGAACGAGGTCGCGGTCGTCGCCGACCAGCGCGGCTGCCCCACCTACGTCGGTCATCTCGCCGCGGCGTCGCGGCAGCTCGTCGACCGGGAGGCGCCGTTCGGGCTCTGGCACCTCGCAGCCACGGGCGATTGCACGTGGGCCGAGTTCGCGGAGGCGATCTTCGCCGACGCCGGCCTCGAGTGCCGCGTCCGTCGGATCACGACTGCCGAGTTCGGCGCACCGGCCCCGCGACCGGCGGCCTCGATCCTTCGCAGCGAGAAGGACGCGCCGGAGCTGCCGCACTGGCGCGACGGTCTCCGTGCCTGCCTGGCCACGCTCGGCGTCGGCCGAGGTTAGAGGCGGCCGGGGGACGGGAACGATAAGGGCCGTGGGTCGCAACATCCTCGTCGTGAGCACCGTCGACCAGGCCGAGTCGACGCTGCGCTCGCGGCTCGGTGAGGACGTCGACGAGGTCAGGGTCGTCGTCCCTGTCGTCAAGCAGGGGTTCCTCGACTGGCTCGCCAACGACGAGGCCGCGTTCGCCGAGGCCGAGGCCGAGGCGCAGCGACTTGCCGACGCGCTTCCAGGCGAGACCGTCGAGGCCGCAGCCGGCGAGGCCGACGTGCGGCTCGCGATCCAGGACGCTCTCGCCGAGTTCCCCGCCGACGAGATCGTCGTCGCGCTGCATCCTGACGACGAGGCGCCCTTCGCCGAGCGGCTGGCCCAGGGCGACGTCTGGCCGAGCGTCGAGGACGTTCCCGTGCGCGTCGTCGTCGTGCACGAGCAGACCTAAAAACGGCTCCTCGTCGTCTACCCTTCCGCGGATGCGCGTCCTCGTGACCGGCGGCGCCGGGTTCATCGGCTCGCACTTTGCGAAGCGGCTCGTCGCCGGGGGTGACGACGTCGTCGTGCTCGACAAGCTCACCTACGCCGGCAATCCGGCGAACCTCGACGGGACGGGCATCGAGCTCGTCATCGGCGACATCGCCGACGGGGAGGCGGTTGCGCGGGCGGGCGCGGGCTGCGACGCGATCGTCAACTTCGCGGCCGAGACACACGTCGACCGCTCCATCCTCGGGCCAACGGAGTTCGTGCACACGGACGTGCTCGGGACGATGACCCTGCTCGAGTGGGCCCGGACGACGGGAGCCCGGTACGTGCAGGTATCGACCGACGAGGTCTACGGCGACCTCGAGGCTGGCGGGCGGGCGGTCGAAGGCGACCCGCTCCGGCCGTCCAGCCCCTACAGCGCAGCCAAGGCGGGTGGCGACCTACAGGTGCTCGCGTATGTGCGCACTTACGGCGTCAACGCCTCGATCACGCGCGGCGCGAACACCTACGGCCCGAACCAGTATCCCGAGAAGCTCGTGCCGCTCTTCGTCACGAACGCCTTCGAGGGCGAGCCGCTCCCCGTCTACGGCGACGGGCAGCAGGTTCGCGAGTGGCTCCACGCCGAGGACCACTGCGCGGGCGTCGAGCTCGTCCTCCGTGAGGGTGCGCCGGGCGAGATCTACAACGTCGGCGGCGAGGACCATGCGAACCTCGAGGTGACGCACCGGATCCTCGAGCTGACGGGCGCCGATCCCGGCCTCGTCAGGCACGTCGAGGATCGCGCCGGCCACGATCGGCGCTACGCGATCGACGACACGAAGCTCCGCGGCCTCGGCTGGAGCCCTGAGCACTCCTTCGGCGAGACCGGCCTGCGCGAGACGGTCGAGTGGTACCGCGCCAATCGCGACTGGTGGGAGCCGATCAAGTCCGGGGACTACCGCCGCTACTACGAGGAGCAGTACGCGGGCAGGCTGCAGGGCTAGCCCGCCTCCTCCGACGCCGACGATGCGCCGACTCCTCACGATCCTCGCGCTGCTCACCGGGCTCGCCGCGCTCGCGATTGCATCGAGCCCGGCGGCACCTTCGCCCACCACGGCCTTCGTGCTCGCGGGTGGCGGCTGGGGTCACGGCGTCGGGATGAGCCAGTGGGGCGCCTACGGCCAGGCGAAGGCCGGTCGCGACTACCGCGCCATCCTCGGCCACTATTACCGCGGGACAACGCTAGGCACGTCGGCGGCCGTGCCCGAGACGGTTCGCGTTCTGATCGCGGCCGGGACGGAGACGGTCTCGGTGTCCTCGACAGAACCCATCGTCGTCGTCGACGGCAAGCGCGTGACGTACCGCCTCGAAGGTCCGATCGTGCTCACTGCGAAGCTGCGCCTACCCGTGGGGCAGAAGGGCGTCTTGAAGGCGATCCCGGGCCCTCTCCGCCTCCAGCCCACCGCAGGTGAGACGCTCTCCTACGGCGACAAGCACTATCGCGGGGCTTTCGACGTCCAGCAGTCGGGGGGCGCACTGCAACTCGTCAACGCCGTCACGCTCGAGGCGTACCTCCTCGGCGTCGTACCGGGCGAGATGCCGCGGGGCTGGCCGCTGGAGGCGCTGAAGGCCCAGGCGGTCGCGGCGCGAACGTACGCGGTCCGTCGGCTCGTCACGGGCCGGTCGTTCGATCTCTACTCCGACTGGCGCAGCCAGGTGTACTAC
>JACDBY010000355.1 GCA_013694685.1 Actinomycetota bacterium | reverse complement strand
AGGTCACGCAGGGGGGCGCGCACGTCGGACCGGATCGGAACGCCTTTCCACGCCGCGATGCGCTTCAACGCCGCGTGGCGGGGAAACGACTCGACCCGCGCGCGAAGCTCCGCAAGCCGCGCCGCGCCAGCCTCGGTCGGCTCCCGCACCACGGTCGCGACCTCGTCGGGAAAGGCGGAGGCGAGCGCCGAGACAGCGCCGATCGCCCCGGCCGCACGTCCGCGGTGGATGAGCGCCTCCGGGCCGACGAAGATGTCGAACCCTTCGAGCAGGTACCGCTCGAAGGCCTCCCAGGGCGTGTCGGAGACCTTCATGCCGACGACGTTCTCGGCGTCCTCGCGCAGGCGCATGAGCATCCCCGGCTCGAAGGCGTAGCCGGCCGTCGCTGCGAACTCGTAGACGTAGAACGGGAGCGGCGCGCAGGCCGCCGCGGACGCCAGCAGGTGGGCGCGCTGTGCGGCCGGATCGAGCTTGAAGTACGGCGGCCCGATCACCGCGACGGCGTCCGCTCCCGATTCCGCCGCGTGGGCGGCGAGCGCGACTGTCTCGGCGGTCGTCTGCGCGCCGCAATGGGCTGCGACGAGCGCGCGTCCGTCCACCGCCTCGAGCCAGAGCTCGAGCCCGCGCCGACGTTCGTCGAGCGACAGGAGAACCGCCTCGCCATTCGTTCCGAACGCGAGGATGCCGTCGAGCCCCGACTCGAGGAGGAAGTCCGCGTAGGGACCGAAGACGTCCTCGTCGAGGCGTGCCCCTCCCTCCGCGAGGGGCGTCGATGCCGCCGCGATCGCGCCGTGCAGCCTGGCCATCGGCGACACCATAGGCTTCGGCCCGTGAGTGCGCTCAGGATCGAACGCGACGGCGACGTGCTGCGCGTCACGCTGGCAAGACCCGAGACGAGGAACGCCTTCGACGCGGCGCTGATCGACGAGCTGGGGACGGCGTTCGTCGATGTCGGCACCGTCCGGGCGGTCGTGCTCGCCGCTGAGGGGCCAAGTTTCTGCGCGGGTGCGGACGTCGACTGGATGCGCGCTTCGGCCGACCTCGACCTGGAGGCGAACCTCGCAGACGCCAATGCCATGCGCCGCATGTTCGACGCGATCGACGCCTGCCCCGCGCCTGTCGTCGCGGTCGTCCACGGTCACGTGCTAGGCGGCGGGATCGGGCTCGTCGCCTGCGCGGACATCGTCATCGCCCGCTCCGGCACGGTCTTCGCGTTCTCAGAGGTCAAGCTCGGGATCGTCCCCGCCGTCATCTCGCCCTACGCGCTGCGGAAGATCGGTGAGAGCGCTGCGCGCAGGTACTTCGTGACGGGCGAGCGCTTAGACGCCGCGACCGCGCAGCGCATAGGCCTCGTGCACGAGGTCGTCGACGACGTCGACGAGGCTCTCGCGCGGATCCTCGGCGAGCTCGGCAGCGCGGGACCGCGCGCAGTGCGACACGCCAAGCGGCTCGTGCTCGAGCGGCCGGACGGGCCTGACACGGCGCGGCGGATCGCCGAGCGGCGAACGAGCGACGAGGGTCAGGAGGGGCTCCGCGCGTTCCTCGAACGCCGGCGGCCGACGTGGGCAAGTAGTCGCGACCGAACTACTTGACGACGAGCGCGGGACTCGACCGGCGCGTCACGGGGTCGAGGAGCCGCAGCTGTGCGCCCTTCTCGACCCGGACCGTCAGCGTGAAGAAGCCTCGCGCGGTCGTTCGGCCGCCGGATCCAACGGCTCGCCAGGCGGCGCCCACTCGACGCTGGAGGACGTATGGCCGCGCGCCCTTCCCGACGCGAACCTGGCCCCAGAGCTTCGTCGCCGAGCCGTTCCTCGAGACCTGCACGAGGGGAAGCGAGAACCCGAGGCTCGCGGGCTTGGCGCGTCCGCTCGTCGTCTCGAGACCGCTCTGCCAGGCGTCGATGCGCGGCTCGTCGCGCACGAGGTACTGGATCAGCATGTCGACGCGGCTCCCGCTGTAGGCGCGGTACTGCGCCTCGGCGAGCGACTGCGCCTGCCGAGCCCAGGTCACGCCGAGGATCCGATCGGGCGGGTTGGTCTGGAAGCCGACCTCGGAGAGCCAGATGCGCGTCCGCGGGCCGAACGCCTTGCGCGTCTCGTCCAGGAGCCGCTCGAGCGTCGCGAGCGTGATCGTGAGGCAGTTCTTGCACCCGCCGGTCAGTGGCGTCTCCGCCGGCGAGAGCGGATGCGGGTGGTGGGCGTAGGCGTCGAGTCGCGCGCCGGCGCGACCCATGCCGCGGATGAAGTCGACGGGCGAGATGCCGCCCTGGCTCCCTCGTGGCGCGGTCGAGCCACCGGCGATCGCGGCCTTCGGGATCACCGACTTGATCGCCGCCGCCGCGGGGTTGAGGAGCTTCGTGACGTACGCGACCGGTGACGGCGGGTTGAGCCATCGTCGCTGGTTCGGCTCGTTCCAGATGATCCAGTGACGCACCCACGGGTACCGCTCCGCCGCTGCGCGCGCGAACGTCGCGAACGTTGCGGCACTCGAAGGCGCGACGTTCGGCCTCCCGCCGCCGTTCGCCCAGGCAGGCGTGCCCCAGACGCTGAGGACGGGCACGATGCCTGCCGTCCGCAACGCCTCGAGAAGCGCATCCGTGCGTTCCCAGGCGTAGGTGTCCCGCGTCGGCTGGATCACCGGCCACTCGAGCGCGACGCGCGTCACATCGGCGCCGAGTGTCTTGAGCCGTGCCGCCCTCGCCTCGAGCGTGCTGGGGCCGAACTCGAGCCAGGCGTCGTCGGTGATACCGACGCGGAGCCCGGACGCACCGCTCGCGGTCGTCGCCGCGACGGAAGACCCGAGGATTCCCGCAGCGCAGACGATCGGGAGCAGCCGACGCATTCGACGACCCTACCGGGCGGAAACGCCGATCGAGCCGGCCTTCAGACCATCCTTACGAGCAGCTCAATCGCGCAGGAGCGGCCTCAGGATCATCGATCCGAGCCAGTTCACGATCCCGACGACGATCGTGGCGCCGACGTACGTCCAGAACCCGTCGATCGAGAGGTCGGGCGAGATCCACTCGGTGACGAGCAGCATCAGAGTGCTGACGAAGAAGTAGGCGATCCCGAGCGTCACGATGATCAACGGCAGCGCCACGAGACGCACGATCGGGCGGAGGAACGCGTTCGCAAGCCCGAGGATCGCACCCGCGTAGAGCACCGGCCACCACCGCTCGATCTCGAAGCCGGAAAATGCCCAGTCCGCGACGAGGAGCGCCGCGACGCTGATCACCCAGTGGACGAGAAGGCGCA
>JACDBY010000334.1 GCA_013694685.1 Actinomycetota bacterium | reverse complement strand
GGTGGCGAGCCCGGCGAAGCCGACACCCGCCGGGAGGAGCCACGCCGTCACCCGGAGGTCCGACCAGAGCCCGAACAGGGGCTGCACGAAGGACGACGACGCGAGCACGGCGAGCATCAGCCCCGCGGTCGCCGTGTAGCTCAGGTCGAACTCGAGCACGAAGAACGGCAGCAGCGCCGGCACGGCACCCGAGGCGAAGTCGACGGCGAGGTGTCCACCCGAGAGCGTCGCCATCGCCTTCCGATCGAGCTCGTCGCGCACACAGCGACGGTAGCCCGACCTGCCGTACGGCCGTCGCAGGTGGTGCTGCCGCTCACCTTCTTCTCGAACGCGTTCGTGCCGACCGAGACGCTCCCGAGCGTGCTCGAGCCCGTCGCCGAGTGGAACCCGTTCAGCGCGCTCACGCAGGCGACGCGCGAGCTCTTCGGGAACCCGAGCCCCTTCCCGACGGGCTCATTCCCGAGCGAGCATCCAACCCTGCTCTCGCTTCTCTGGACTGCGGCGATCCTCGCCGTGTTCGCGCCGCTCGCGGTCAGCCGGTATCGCGCGAGACGACTTTCACGACCTGCACGCGGCGCTCTGGAAGCTCGGCGTACGCCTGGCACTGCCCGACGGGCTCGCGCCCCGCCGCTGAGCGCGCACAGCACTCGCTCGCAAAGGCGCGGCTACGATCCCGCGCGGCATGGATCTCGACCTCACTCCCGAGCAGGAGCTGATTCGCGACACAGTTCGCTCCTTCGCCCGCGAGCGGGTCGCTCCGGTCGCCGAGGAGCTCGACCGCGAGAGCCGGTTTCCCGTCGAGCTCGTCCGCGAGATGGCCGAGCTCGGGCTGCTGGGCATCCCGTTCCCGGAGGAGCACGGCGGCGCCGGCGGTGACACGGTCTCCTATGCCCTCGCGATCGAGGAGCTGACGCGCGTCGACTCGTCGATCGCGATCACCGTCGCAGCGCACACCTCGCTCGGGACGATGCCCATCTACCTCTTCGGCTCCGACGAGCAGAAGGAGCGCTGGCTTCCCGACCTCGCCGCCGGCCGGCGGCTCGCGGCGTTCGGCCTCACGGAGCCCGACGCCGGCTCGGATGCGGGTGCGACACGTACGACCGCCGAGCTGCGGGACGGCTCGTGGATCGTGAACGGCTCCAAGATGTTCATCACGAACGCCGGCACCGAGCTCACCTGGGGAGTGACGATCACCGCTCGCACCGGTCAGGAAGAGGTCTCGAACCTCGTCGTCGAGAACGGCGCGCCGGGGTACGAGATCTCAGGGCCCCTGCACAAGCTCGGCTGGAAGGCGTCGGACACCCGCGAGCTCACGTTCGCCGACTGCGCCATTCCCGAGGCGCATCTGCTCGGCGAGCGCGGGAAGGGATTCACGCAGTTCCTCGAGATCCTCGACGGCGGGCGGATCTCGGTGGCCGCGATGGGCGTCGGGCTCGCTCAGGGGGCATACGATCTGGCGACGGCGTACGCGAAGGAACGGCGGCAGTTCGGAAAGCCGATCGCACGTTTCCAGGCCATCGCCTTCAAGCTCGCCGACATGGCCGTCGAGATCGAAGCGGGCCGGCAGCTCGTCCTCCGCGCTGCCTGGCTCAAGGACCAGGGTCGTCCGTTCGCGCTCGAAGCCGCGATGGCGAAGCTCTACACGGGTGAGCTCTCCCATCGGGTCGTGAATCACGCCCTCCAGATCCACGGCGGCTACGGCTTCATGGACGAGTTCCCGATCTCGCGGCTCTACCGCGACCAGAAGATCCTCGAGATCGGCGAGGGCACGAACGAGGTGCAGCGAATGGTGATCGCCCGCCACCTCGGTCTGTAGGGCGGAGCCTGCCCGGCTCCCGCCTGATGCGCCGCCGGTCGCGACTCGCAGGCGTCGTGCTGGCGTTTCTGGGTGCGCTCGCCCTCGCGTCGGCCGCGACCGCCCATGTCACGCTCGCGCCTCCCTTCGTCGAGCTCGGGGCTCCGACCACGATCTCCTTCGAGACACCGAACGAGCGCGACGCGCGCGTGACCGTGGAACTCGAGCTCACCGCCCCGGCGGGCGTCGAGCTCGCTGCGGCGGAGGCGCCGCGGGGCTGGCGTCTGGAGCTCTCGGATCGCACGGCCCGGTGGGTCGGTGGTCGCATAGAAGGCGAGACCACGGTGTCTTTCCCGCTCGTCGTCACGGCGCGCGGCGCTCCCGGCGCCGAGGTGTTCGCTGCCCGCCAGCGGTACGACGACGGTCGCAGGGTGAGGTGGCGCGCGAGCCTCACCGTTCTCCCCGCTAGTAACGCTGAGCCTCCACGGCAGCGGCTCGATCGTGCGCTCGTCGCCGGTGTCGTGGGGCTCGCCGTGATCGCGGGCAGCCTCCTCGTCCTTCGCCGCGTGCGCCGGCGCTGACGCGCTCGTTGCGTACTTCAAGTGCGATAGCGGCATCCGTTGCTAGCGTCGGGCGCCGTGCTCTTCGCACAGGTGCTGAACGACAATCTCGGATGCGCCTCCTATCTCGTCGGATGCGAGGAGGCGCGTGAAGCGATCGTGGTCGACCCGCCGCTCCACGTCGAGACCGTCCTCGCGGAAGCGGCTCGCCTCGGGGTCAGGATCGTGCGCGCGCTCGAGACGCACACGCACGCGGATCACGTCTCCGGACACGGACGGCTCGCGCTCGAGCATGGGATCCCCGTCTCGATCCATGCGGCTGCAGGCGTCGACTATCCACACGATTCGCTCGACGACGGCGACGAGCTCGCGGTCGGGACGGTCAGGCTGCGCTGCCTCCACACGCCGGGCCACCGCCCGGAGCACTGCTCGTTCGCCGTGATCGACACGACCCGGGCCGAGGAACCGTGGCTCGTGCTGACCGGGGATTCGCTCTTCGTGGGCGACGCAGCGCGGCCGGACCTCGCGGTGGGCGCCCAGGAGGGCGCCGAGAGCCTCTTCCGCTCGCTCCGGCGACTGCTCGAGCTGCCCGACGGCGTGGAGGTCTTCCCCGGCCACG
>JACDBY010000319.1 GCA_013694685.1 Actinomycetota bacterium | reverse complement strand
CGGCGGTCGGACGGCCGATCGTCGTGCACGCGGCGGGGGGCGTCGCGAACCGGATGAACGCCGACGAGCTGAAGGCGTTCTCCGACGCAGTCCTCGACGACGGCAGGATCACGGGCTGGAGCCTCTACGACCTCCAGACGATGACTCGGGCCGCCTGGTCTGCGATGACACGTCTCAGCGTCTCCCGAGGCTAGAGCTCGTCGAGCAGCCGGTCTATGCGCGCGACCGGCTCGAATCCGAGCCGCTCCAGGATCGGCCGCGACATCCGGCCCGCGTGCGTGACGATCGCCGGAGCGCCGCGGGCAACCGCCTCGGCCGCGCGGGCAGCGACGAGTGCACGATACGCGCCCCTCCCGCGGTGCGAGGGTAGCGTCGCACCACCGAAGAGAATCGTACCGTGCGGTGTGTGCGCCGCGTCGGCCGCGGCGACGAGCTGGCCGTCGACGAGCGCGACGAACGTCGAGCCGTCGACGCCCTCGCGCTCGAACTCACGCGCCTCGGCGTCGCTGTCGACAGGCCGCGAGTCGTGGAATGCGACGCGCTGGATGCGCCGCGCCTCCAGGAGCTCGACGAGCGAGCGCACCGGCCGTGCGCTGACCCCCGCCGTAAGCGCGAGGGCCGGAGCGTGGAGCACCATGCCGTGGGCTACGGGGTCGTCGTCGCGTCGCAGGCCGAGTGCGAGCAGGCGGTCGACGAGGCCGGTGGGCGTGCAGGACTCTCCGAGCTCCCACTCGGCACCGCGTCGGCCCTCCGAGCGAAGGAGGTCGCGGATCTCGGCGAGAACGGCCTCGACGTCGCGGACGCCGAGTCTCACGCGCTGGACGGTCGCCGAGCGCGGCGACGTCCCGGCACTCAGCATGATGGCGAAACGACCGTCCGGATCGCGATACAGCACATGGCCGGGGCCGAGCGGCTGATGGACGTTGGGGTTCTCTGCGAGCTCGCGGATCACACCGGGCGCCGCCCGAGGGCGGCGCGGAGCCGGTCGCGCGTCGCCTGCAGATGCTCGGGCAGCACCTTGACGTCCGCGAGCACCGGCATGAAGTTGGTGTCGCCCGCCCAGCGCGGGACGACGTGCTCGTGGAGGTGTCCCGCGATCGATCCACCGGCAACGGCACCGAGGTTCCAGCCGACGTTGAACGCGTCGGGTCGGTAGACGTCTCGAAGCGCGTCGATTGCCGTGGTCGTCAGCGCATGGATCTCGCTCACCTCGTGAGGCTCGAGGTCGGCGAGCTCCGCGACATGGCGCACCGGCGCGACCATCAAGTGTCCGGACGCGTACGGAAATTTGTTGAGCAGGACGAATGCCCGCTCACCGCGGGTCACGAGCATGCTCTCGTCGCCGAGCGCGCCCGTCGCCTCCGTACAGAAGACGCAGCCGTCATCCGATCCCGCGCGGGCGACGTATTCGAGGCGCCAGGGAGCCCAGAGCTTCTCCGTCACGCTGTCGCGCCCTCTTCGGTGCGATGGTCGCGCGCCAGTTCGTGGCGCACGCGCTCCCGGAACTCCCGGTAGGCGACGTACTCGTAGGCAATGAGTCCGAGCAGGACGGCGAACACGATCGCGACGGTTGCGAGGGCCGGCAGGACGAGACCAAGAGGCAGCACCGCGAGCAGGACGATCGCGCTGGCGAGCCGGGTCCTCGACAGGGTGCGCCTGATCCGGAACCGGAACGCGACGAGCGCCAAGAGGTAGAGCGCCACCCCGCCGACGAGCGCGACGGCCGGAATCGTCTTCAGGTCGTCGCCCACGTGCTCGAGCGTCTTCTTCGCACCGAGCGCGAGCAGCACGATCCCCGCGACCATCGCGAAGTGGAGGTACGAGTACGCATCGCGCCCGAGCTCGTTCTGGTCGCGACCCGCCTCCATCTCCGTGAACTGCCGCTCGGCCACCCAGACCGTCACGTCGAAGTAGATCCACCACAAGGCTGCCGCGATCGCAATCCCGAAGACCGCCGCCACGATGACCCCGGTGCCGACGACGGCGTTCGAGCCGACACCGATCGCGACGATCGACTCGCCGAGCGCGATGATGAGAATCAGGCCGTGGCGCTCGGCGAAATGCGCGGGCATCAAGCGCCAGCCCTCCGCGCCGATGAGGTACGGACCAGCGGCGTCGAGCAGAAGTGCCGCGCCCCACAGGACGAGCTGGAGGGCACCGTCGGTGGCCGAGGCGACGAGGAGCAGCGTGACACCCAGCGAGGTGCTCGCGGCGAGCCCGACCACCGACCTTCTGAGACCGGGATCGTCTCGGCTCGCGATCGTGAAGAGCCAGATGTGGGCGATACGGACGAAGCCATACGCCGCCGCGAAAATGAGGCCGTCGTCCCCGAACGCGTTCGGGATCGCAAGCGAAGCCACGAGAAAGGCCGCCATCGCGGCGAAGATCGCGAGCCTGACGGTGCCCGCCTCGGGGTCGACGACGCTCGTCAGCCAGGCGTAGCCGACCCAGGCCCACCAGAGCACGCCGAGGACTAGGAGGCCCTGCGCAAGGCCTTCCCAGGTGGGGTTCGCCGCCATCAGCGCCGTGCATTGCGTGAGCGCGAGCACGAAGACGAGGTCGAAGAAGAGCTCGAGCGGGGTGACACGCTCCTCCTCACGCTGCCGCGCGGTGACGAGGCGCGAACGCGACGAGGCCTCCATGCGCTGATCCTCGCATGCGTCGTGGTCGCCGCGGCGGGCCGGAGTATGCTCACGCCCCGCGGTGCGGCGCCGGGAGGAGGATGGAGGTGCCGTACCCGTTCGTCGAGAGCCCCAACGTGAGCCGGAGAGCGAGCCGGGCGATCGACGTCGTCGTCATCCACACGATGGAGATCGCGGAGCGGCCCGATGCGGCCTCGATCTGCGCGCGGTGGTTCGCGACCAAGGCGTCGGAGGTATCGGCCCACTACTGCGTCGATGCCGGGACGGTCATCCAGTGCGTGCGTGAGAAGGACCTCGGCTGGCACGCGCGTGGCGGCAACACGACCTCGATCGGCGTGGAGCTCGCCGGCTTCGCCCGGCAGAGCCGACGCGAGTGGGAGGACGACTACTCGCGCGCGGTTCTCGAGCGCGCAGCCGCGCTCGTCGCGGACATCTGCC
This sequence comes from Actinomycetota bacterium, assembly GCA_013694685.1. GTDB lineage: Bacteria > Actinomycetota > Thermoleophilia > Gaiellales > Gaiellaceae > Gaiella. The sequence continues at coordinate 5,751 of JACDBY010000319.1, read as the reverse complement.
TCAGGCAGAGGATTCCCGTGCGCTGGCTCGCGCCCGGCGATCTCGTCGCGGGTCGGCGTGGGATCACCGGGCACGTGGACGTGAGCCGCGCGTTCGAGCTCAGCGACCACTGGGATCCCGGGCCGGGCTTTCCGGTGGAGTCGTTCCTCGACAGCGTGCGCGCGGCACAGCAGGCGGCGCGTGTCTAGCGCGGCTTCGACTCGAGCCTCATCAGGCCCGGCCCGTGAGCGAGCCGAGGCCGGTATTCAGCTTGGCCCCCGGGCAGGCGCCCCAGTAACCGGCCCGGCGGCTGCGAGCGCCCTCCACCGCGTCGAGCAGCGCGCTCGCGTAGAGCCCGCGATCGTTCCGGAAGAAGTACGGGGAGGCGGCGCCGCGGCGGACGAGCTCGACGTTGACGTTGCGGCTCCCGGCGAAGACGTAGCGGAGCGGACGTCCGTAGCGGTCGCTCGTGTCGAGTCGCGGATCGGCCGCGAGGCGCACCTCGGTGCCCGGGCCGGCGAGTGCGATCAGCTCGCGGTGCGCTGCGTGTCCGTAGCAGTCCGTCCGGAGCTCCGGCGCATCGATCTGGAGGAGCCGGAGCTTGCGGCCGTCGGCGAGCGTCAGGCTGTCGCCGTCGCCCACGCGAGCGACGACGCCGCTCTCCGCGGATCCGGTCGGTTGCGGACCGGGCTCGGGCTCGGTTCGGCAGCCCGTCGCGCCCACCGAAAGCGCGATGAGCAGCGTCACCGCGTAGGTCAGTCGCCCGGCACCCATACGAGCCGCGTCTCGAGCACGCGCACGTCGGTCGCTTCGAGGCGGATCGAGAGCGCGTCGACCTCGACAGCGACTGCCTGCCAGCGCTCGTCGATCTCGGCGAGCTCGTCGAGGAGCTCCTGCTCGAGCGCCGCGAGCTCGTCCGTGGCGGTTTCGACCTTGCCGGCGGCGGTCTCGCGACGTTCGGACGTCCGCGCGGTCATCCCGCGGCGAGAAGCCGCGCCCCCGATGGCGCTCGTGATGGAGCGGGTACTGCGGCGGCCGCCGAGGAGGGCGCCGAGCACCGCGCCCGCGCCCGCGACCAGCTCGTTCGCCTGCCGCGAGCGCTTGTCCGTGTCCAATTCCTCGACCCGTCGCTTCGCGAGCTCGAGCGCCTTCTCGAGCCGATCCTCCTTCGCGCCGAGCCGGTCGCGGATCTTCGCAGCTTCCGCATCCGCGCGCTCCTGCGCCGCCGCGTCGCAGCGGGCGGCGAACTCCTCGGCGCCCTCATCCGGGCGCGAGACGAGCTTCAGCGTCCGATTCCGCTGGAGCTCGAGCGGGCGACGATCGACGAGATGCCGTTTGATCTCGCGCTCGGCCGACCGGAAGAACGTCGCCTCGGCGACGGCGACTGACGGCAGGACGTAGGCCGCGGCTGCGGGCGGGGTGCTCGCGAAGTCGCGGTCGTCGTAGTCGACCTGCGTCTCGCTCGCGAGGTCGAGACCGGTGTCGAGCGGCCCGTAGAGCGCCTCGTACTCCTGCTGCTCGTCGATGTCGGCGGCGCTGTCGTCGTAGCGCAGCGAGACCCGTGCGGCGAGGAAGGCCCGCAGCCTCGTCGAGCCCGCAACGACGCCGATCTTGGCCGACCAGGGAGCCGCAGGATCGAGGTAGGAGACGGGGACGCCGGACGCGACGGGAGGGGCGACGGACGTTTCGTCGCTCGCAAGTGCGGCAGGTGGGGCTGGCGTCGTCGCCGGTGGCGTCGAAGGGTCGGGCTCGGTGACGCTGGTCGCCGCGGCCGGGCGCTCGAGCCGTTCGACCTGCTCCTTCGTGAGCGGGCCAGCAAGGTAGGACATCGCCCAGCGCGTCGCGAGGAGCCGTGGGGTGGAGGACTTGGCCGAGACGAGCAGGAACTGCCGCTTGCCGAGCCCACCGATCGCCTTGTCGAGCGCGGCGACGTCCGTCCCGCCTGCCGCCGAGCGCAGCCCTTCCAGCACCCGCGCCTTGTCGTTTTCCGTCTGCAGCCGGCCCACGAGCCAGGTGCCTGCGTTGGACATCGCCTTGTAGTCGAGGTCGACCGGGTTCTGGGTCGAGAGCACGAGTCCGAGCCCGAACGCGCGTCCCTGCTTGAAGATCGTCAGGATCGGCTTCTTCGGTGGCGGAGAGGCGCTGGGCGGCACGTAGCCGAAGGCCTCGTCCATGTAGGCGAGGGCGCGCAGATCGGGGGTTCCGTCCTGGCTGCGCATCCATGTGACGAGCTTCGAGAAGACGAGCGTCACGACGAATTGCCGCTCCTGCTCGGAGAGGTGGGCGAGGTAGACGACCGCGCAGCGCGGCTTGCCCTCGGCGGTGAAGAGGAGCGTCTGCGGATCGAGGGCGTCGCCCTCGCCCCACGCGGCGAAGGTCGGCGAGGCGACGAGCGCGTTCAGCGTGAACGCGAGCTTCGTTCGCTCGGCCGGCGGGAAGAACTGGTCGATCTCGAAGACGCCCAGCTTGCGAAGCGGGGGAGCCTGGATCTCGCCGATCAGCGTTCCCAGGTCGAGATCGCGACCCGCGCGCCAAGCGTGCTCGAGGAGGTTCGCGAGGAGCACGTGCTCGCGGCTCGCGAGCGGGTCGGCGGCGATGCCGACGAGCGCGAGGAGGCTCGTGACGGTGCCCTCGATCTCGTCGCGCAGCGCCTCGGTGTCAGTCTCCCACGCGAGCGACGGGGCTCGGAGCGAGCCGATCACGTTGAGGGGCACGCCCGCCGTCGAGCCTGGCGTGTAGACCGTCACGTCCGCGGCGTCGCGCAGCGCCCGGAGCCGCTCAGGACCGATCCCGTTCGCCTCGAGACCCTCCCGCCAGATCGTTGCCTGCCGGGCGGCGTGGTCGTCGACCGAGATGCCGGCAGCGCTCGCCTCGGCCTCGCTCACCCAGGGCCGGAAGCTCGCGGGCTCGAGCTCCGGGAACACGAGCGCGAGGTTTCCCATGTCCCCTTTCGGGTCGAGCACGAGCGCCGGGATCCCCGCGAGCAGCGCCTCCTCGATCAGGCAGACCGCGAGACCGGTCTTGCCCGAGCCGGTCATCCCCACGACGACGCCGTGGGTCGTGAGGTCGCTCGAGCCGATGACGACCCGGTCGGCTCCGGGCTTGCCCGTCTCCGGGTCGATCGCGAACCCGAGGTGGAAGGAGCCGCGGTCGGCCATTCCCGGCGGAGTCTAGAGTCGCATGATGCTCGAGGATCTCCGAGTCGATCCGGGAACGTCGGCCCGTCTCGCGGCTCGCGATCCCTCCGACCGGCTCGGTCTCGACAAGCAGGAGGGGGAGAGCCGTCTGGAGGTGCTCGTCGAGCGGATCGACGCACTCCAGTACCGCCTCCACGCCGAGGATCGGCGCAGCGTCCTCCTCGTCCTCCAGGGGCTCGACGCCTCGGGGAAGGACGGCGTCGTCCGCCGCGTCTTCGAGGGCGTCAACCCGACCGGGGTCGAGGTGACGTCGTTTCGTGCGCCGCTCGGGGTCGAGCGCGACCACGACTATCTCTGGCGAATCCATGCGGCGCTGCCGCCCCGTGGGAAGATCGGCGTCTTCAACCGCTCGCACTACGAGGACGTCGTCGCGGTGCGGATGCACGAGCTCGCACCGGAGGAGGTCTGGCGGCGGCGCTACGCGCACCTGCGGGCTTTCGAGGAGATGCTGATGGACGAGGGGACGTCGATCCTGAAGGTCTTTCTCAACGTCTCCCGCGAGGAGCAGCGCGCGAGACTCCAGGAGCGGATCGACGATCCGGAGAAGCGCTGGAAGTTCCGCCGCGACGACCTGGAGGTGCGCAGGCGGTTCGACGACTGGCTCGCCGCGTGGGAGGAGGCCCTGACCGAGACGTCGACCGACGCGGCGCCGTGGTACGTCGTCCCGGCCGACCGCAACTGGGTGAAGGCGCTCGGCGTCGCCGAGCTTCTCGCAGGTACCCTCGAGCGCCTGAGCCCGCAACTCCCCGAGCCCGAGGCAGGGATCGAGGGTCTGCGCGTCACGTAGCGGCGAGATCCATCTCGCCCTCACGCGAGGGCTGCTCGATTCTTTCCCGCCGGTTACTCCGACATCCGCTCACACGAATGTCGGGCGGGCGAGATAGATCTCGCCCCTACAGGAGGATGCGTGTGGCGAGCTCGGGCGGGCAGCCGCGCCGAACGAGTGCCAGGGCGTCGTGGAGGTCGACCTCGACGTTGGCCGCCAAGACCGCTGCAGCGTCGAGGTCGTAACCGGAGCGGCAGAGGGCATCGAACCGCCAGGCCAGCACCTCCGCCGCCTCGTCGACTTGCAGATCCTCGAACTGTGCCGCAGTCATCAAAGTCCCCTCCGTTGCTCCGTCGGTGCGTCGCCGTTGCTCGCCATGGATCAAGCGTCGGCGATCGCGCGGCGTGCCTCTTCCCCCGAGGGGCGAGGCGTGCCTAGCCCTTCGTCTGGTGCTGAGGGGAAGTGCCTGGCCCGCGGGCCTGAAGGATCCTACGACGTGAAGCGGAGCGACCGCGCGACCGCGGTGAAGGTTCCGTTGCGTTTCCGGGCCTCCGCAGGGAGCGTCGAGAACGTGACCACAAGGCTCTTCGTCGGACGGAGCACGAGGTACTGAAGAGTCTGGACGGTGAGCCGCTTGCCCGCGTTGACGAAGTCGACCTTGTACGACGCACGCACGGCCTTTCCGGACGGGAGCGTCACGACGCTCGTCGCGACGGGGCCACGAAGCGTCGTCAACTGTTTCTTGAGCTCGCGACCGTAGATCGCGGCGATCTGCGCCGGCGTCAGACCCGGCGAGGGAGCGGTGAGTACGACGTTCACGTTGGTGGCGAAGCCTCGACTGGCTCCCAGGTCGAACGCCATGAGCTTGATCGCCGAGTTCGCGCCCGTCATCTGCGCCACGAACGGCCGGAGCGAGGGATTGTCGTCGAGGAAGCGCCTGAACGCGGCGGAGTTCGTGACGGTGCGTCGATCGAGCGACTTCCACGACAACGGCACGGCAATCGAGGCGCCGGCACCCGGGATGGTCAGGCGAGTTGTCGTCGCGGCGCTCCCGACGGACGCGAGCCCTGCCACGAGCGCGACGAGCAATCCGGCTACGGCGATCCGGAGCGTACCGGACGGGGGCAGCGGGTCCGGACAGGTCCGGCCCCTACAGCCAGCGCATCTGAGAAGCGCTGTACGCCAGCGCCTATCAGGCTTGGACGCTCACGCTCGGTTCGGTGAGGTCGCCTGAGGTTTGCTCAGTCGGGTTGGCCCGCCGTCGCCATCACCGCGATCGGCGAGGCCCCGGTGGCCGCGAGATTGGTGAGGGCCGCGTGTCGCAGGTCATGCAACCGGATCCGGCCTTCGATCCCTGACGTCTCCCGGGCGTCTGCAGCCGCCCGGAGCGCCGGGGAGAACCGAGGGTTCACGAGCCTCGGCCGGTGTGGCAAGTCGCGACCCTAACACTCGCTTCGGCGGGCGCGCCCTGTAGCCATCTCAGGTAGACCACTGATGACGTGGGCGGGATACCAGCTTGGGCGAACTCGGCCGATATCGAACGGCTGCGCGTCGCGGTTCTCGAGAGTGCCGCCGCAAGCGATCGGTTGACGAGGTGGATTGTCGGTCTTACAGTCGTGCTCATTGTGCTCACCGCCGCTCTCGTCGTCTTGACGGTCGTACTCGTAGTCGAGTAGTCCGCCTCGACGCCCTCGTCAGCCGCGAGTCACGGCGCTAGGGACTCCGTCCACCCACCTGCTGCCGAACCCCCCTTGCAAGCTCGGCCAATCGGGTGCCAGTGGCGCGTCCCAGGGGTGACGCCCCGTTCGG
>JACDBY010000287.1 GCA_013694685.1 Actinomycetota bacterium | reverse complement strand
CCACCGCGACGGTCGTGTCGAGACCGCCCGAGAACGCGATCCCAACGCGCTCGCCGACGGGCAGCGAGCTGAGGACATGCGTCATGGGCGCGAGCATAGGGGAGCCTGCGAGACGGAGCCTGCCCGGCGCGACCGCCGACCGCACGAGGTGGATCAGCGAACGGCGGCGACGGCGCGCGCGAGCTCGCCGAGGGAGAACGCGCCTTCGAGCTTCGTCCTGATCACGCCCGTGCGATCGACGACGTACGTGAACGGCTCGGTCGGCAGGCGCCACTCCTTCACCCAGCGGTTGACGCCTTTGGCGGGATCGTTGTCGGAGTAGATCTCGAAGTTCAACAAAAAAAAAAAAAAAAAAAACGGCCGCTTACGCACCGCGGAGACGACGTCGACCCCCGGGCCGCAGGTGCGGGTCTGGCAGAACTGCGGCGTCGCGAACGTCACGACGAACGGCTCCTTTGCCGCGAGCGCCTGGGCGAGCGATCGCTCGTACAGCGCACGATCGGGCGTTTGCGAGGTCGTGAGCTCGGCGAGCTTTCCACCGGTGCTCGCGAGCGTCGGCGTCCTCGTCGGGAGTGCGCGGTCGTTCACGGACGGCGCCATGCTGCGTGCGCGGACGACGACCGTCCCGAGCGCCTGCACCCTCCGTCCTCCCACCGGCTCGGCGAGGAACCAGTAGGTGCCCGGGCGCGACGCCTCGATCGTCGTGACGTAGATGCCGCCGACGTCGTCGGCGGACTCGCCCCCTGGCACACCGATCGACTCGAGCCGGGCCGTCCCTGTCGCGAACGGACGCTGCTTCAGCCCCCGCGCGATCCACACCTTCGCGGTCGGCTGCTCGACGAGGCGGGACTGCTTGTCGACGACGAGGAACGAGACGCGGTTCGCGCCAACCTCGTGATCCGACGTGCCGGCGACGACCGCGACGTCCTCGCCCGGGGCGCGCCAGAGCGCCTCCAGCGTGCCCGCTGACCGAGCGGCCGGTGTCGAACTGGTGTCCGGTGAAGCGTCGTCGGTGCCACCGCACCCTGCACCCAGGGCCGCGACGAGGCACGCGAAGGGCGCGGCTACCGTGGTGCGCCTCACGCACCCACTGTACCCGCGCCCTTCTGGAGGCCCCAGGCGTGCTCACGGGTCGTGTAGGGGCCGGACCTGTCCGGCTCCTGGCCGAGCAACGCGAGGGCTAGTCGCCGTCCGAGAACGTGAAGCCCGGCAGCTTGAATGCGCCGGCCCACGCCGCGACGAGCGCCAGGTTCACGACCGCGAAGGTCAGTCTGGCTCTGCTCATCCTTCCTCCTTTCTCAGAAGCGGACGACGGCAAGTGCTTCGGCGGCGTTGCGGTACCACCGCGCTGCCTCTCGGGCGTCTCCCCGACGCTCCGCGAGATCACCCAGCGCGACCCACGCCCCCGTCCGGTGCGCGACGGACTCCATCTGCTCGAAAGCAGCGTCCGCGGCCCGGAAGCACTCCTCCGCCTCGTCGAGGCGTCCCCGCTCCAGCAACGAGCGACCCAGCACGAGTGACGACTGGCCGATCTCGTCGAGGAAGTCCTCGCGACCTGCGAGCAGGTCGAGAGCCTTGCGTGCGTGCTCGTCCGCGGCCTCGTGGTCGCCGAGGTGCTCGTGCACTGCCGCGAGGCTTCCCAGGGCCTGCGCGGCGTCCGGCTGCGAGCCGGCCTCGACGGCGAGAGCGAACGAGGTGGTCAGGTGGTCGATCGCCTGCTCGGGATGCCCGAGGAGGAGTTGCAGACCGCCAAGGTTGAGCATCAGGCGGCCCGTGTTGCGCTCGTCGTTCAGCTCTTGGTAGATCGCCTTCGCCTGCTGCGCGTACTGGCGCGCGAGCACCCAATGCCCCATCTTCTCGGCGACGAGCGAGGCCTGGAAGTACGTACCGGCGACCACGCGCGGGTCGTCCATCGCCCGGGCCAGCTCGATAGCGCGCTCGACGTCCTCGCGCGCCGCCTCGTAGTCCGACTGGCGACGGCGGCAGCGTGACCGCCAGGCCAGGATCCGGGCGCGCAGAAGATCGCAGGGAAGACCTGATCGCTCGGTGAGCTCGAGCGCCTCGTCGAGGAGACCGATCGCGGTCGGAATGCTCGAGATGCGGTACCGAGCGCAGCCGAGCCGGAAGAGGACGTCTGCACGATCCACGTCCGAGAACCCGACCTGCTCGGAGAGCTCCCGCGCGCGCTGGAGAACCGCGATCGCATCGCGTGGCGACCCGAGCTCCTGCAGCGACCAGCCCTCACCTGCGAGCGCGCGGAGCTCCAGCTCGGGAGAGCCCACATCCGAGATCTCGGCACGAGCTTCGCGGAATACCTCGACCGCCTCCCCGTCGCGGTGCGACTCGGAGAGGGCTTCGGCGCGCGTGAGCAGCGCCTCGAGCCGGTTGCGATGGTCGACCGAGACGCCGCGCGCGAGGTACTGCGCGTCGACGCCGAGCTCTCCGGCGAGCCAGGCGACGGTCTCCTCGGTCGGGCGCGTCTTGCCGCGCTCGATCTGACTCACGTACTCCTTGGAGCAGCGGCTGCCTGCGAGCCCTGTCTGGGTCAGACCGGCGGCGACCCGAAGCGCACGCAGGCGTCCGCCGAGACCGACGTCGTCGGTCCTCGCGAACCGGGTGGTAGCGGCCGCATCGCGCATCCCTCTGTCACTGAAGCCGACACCGTCCCGAACGCCCTCCCCCGATGGGGTGATCCGTGAGCCGCCTGAGACCGATCCCATGTGAAGCGAAGCATACCGCGGATCACTTGACCTAGCTACTTGACTTTTTTGGCCATGCCCCCTACAGTCAGGTCACACAGGCACCGGGCCAGACGCCAGGCTCGGTGTACGGGGCGCACCAGCGGAAGCGCGCCGGGACGGAGAACAGCGTGACTGGGCCGCAGAGTCACGAGCTCCCACCGGCAGCCCGTCAGGAGTTGCCTCTTTGGAAGCGCCCCCGGAAGC
>JACDBY010000252.1 GCA_013694685.1 Actinomycetota bacterium | reverse complement strand
GGGTGGGCCGCGCTCGGGTAGCGGCACCTCGATCAGGTCGAAGTCGCGCGGGACGACCGTCCGCGGGAAGAGCTCCTGCGCCTCGGCCGCGACCTGCGAGCCCGCGTAGCGCGACGACACGTGTGTGAGGGCCAGGAGGCCAACCTGCGCCTCGCGCGCGACGAGTGCCGCCTCGCCGGCGGTCGAGTGCTCGGTCTCCTGCGCGCGCGCGCGCTCCTCGGCGAGGAACGTCGCCTCGTGGACGAGCACGTCCGCGCCCGCCGCCGCTTCGACAACAGTCCTCACCGGCGCTGTGTCACCCGTGAGCACGACCGTGCGACCGCGCCTTGGCGGGCCGACGACCTCCTCGGGACGAACGACGCGGCCGTCGGCGAGGGTCACAGGCTCGCCCCGCTGGAGCGTCCCGCGCGCCGGTCCGTCCGGCACGCCGAGATCGTCTGCGACCGATGCTTCGAACCGGCCCGGCCTGCCTTCCTCGCGGAGCGCGTAGCCGATCGCGCCGGTGCCATGTGCCACGGCGAACGGACGGATCTCGTAGCCGTCGCGCGTGACCGCATCGCCCGGCGCGAGCTCGACGACCTCGAGGGGGTACGTCAAACGGCCGACGACCACACGGAGCGCATCGAGGAGTCCACGCGTCCCGCGCGGGCCGTGCACGGTGACCCCGAGCTCCCGGCCGCGCAGCGCGAACGTCTTGAGCATGCCCGGCAACCCGAGCACGTGATCGGCGTGCAGGTGGGTGAGGAAGACGTCCTCGAGGTCTCCCAGGCCCGCGTCCGAGCGCAGGAGCTGTCGCTGCGTCCCCTCACCGCAGTCGATGAGCAGGCGATCGCCGCCACGCCGCACGAGCGTCGCCGAGGTGCCGCGGGCGGCCGTGGGGGCGGACCCCGCGGTGCCGAGAAAGAGCAGATCGAGGTCCACAGTCTCAGTGTCCGACTTCAGTCGGACACATATGCGCCGCCACCTGCCGCGCCCGCCGCGGTCCGCTCCACCTCGGGAGGTGAAGATCCGACGTCGGGCGGACACGTTCGTCGCGCATCTGCCGCGCACCCGTGTGTCCGACTGAAGTCGGACACTGCTCAGGCGGGAAAGGCAAGATCCGTGTACACCATCTCGCCCTTGAACTTGCGGGCGACAGGGTCCCAGGGAAAGAAGATCGCGTTGCGCCACGAGAGCTTCTCGCCGGTGGGCTCGTGGTCGAGCCAACGCCCTTCGTGGGTGGCGGTGACCATCGCCTCCTCGCAGACGCCCTGCGGACCGATCACGATGTAGTCGAGCTCGAAGTGGATGTCGGGGAACGCGGTGAGGAGCTCGGTGTAGAACCGGACGGCGCCCTCGTGACCCTCCCACCGGGCACCGGTGCCCGCGACGGTGTAGACGCAGTCTTCGGTCAACGTCGAGACGAGACCCGCGAGGTCCCGGTTGTCCTCGGCCTTCGAGTGGGACTTCCAGAGCTCGCGAATTTCCTCGTGCTCGTCGGGGCTGGCCGGGCGCCGCAGGAGCTCGAGGATGCGTTCGCTCGCCATGATCGGACCTCCACGCTCGTCAGGGATTCGCTGCCGTCCGAGCCACATATAGCTGGTAAGGGCGCCACCGCGCACGGAGGATCGACCACCGCACGGGGGAGAACGAGACCCGCTCACCCGCGTTGACAGCTCCTACGTCGGACGGCCTCTGTCCCCGACAGGTCGGCGACACGACGCCGTCGCTCACGAGGGCAGGACGAGCACCTGGCCCGGGACGATCGTCGACGTCTCGAGGTCGTTTTGCTCGCGCAGCTCCCAGACACCCTCCCGTGGGTCGCCCGGGAACGTCCGCATGGCGATCGACCAGAGCGTGTCGCCCGGCTCCACGCGGTAGTTGCGCTCGGGCCCGCCCGCACCGGTCTCACCCGCGAAGAGCGCCCAGAGCAGGAGCGCAGCGAGCGCGAGCAGTGCGAGGCGACCGAGGAACGATGAGACGAACATATGTTCTTATAATGGCAGAACACCTGTTCGATGTCAAGTGGGGGAATTAACCCTTCACGGGAGAGAACGCGTGTACGCTTGGGGGCGGCGTGACAGGCTGGCGCTTCGTGCTAGACGAAGCGGCGCGGCGAGAGATGGAAGCGGCCCGCATAGCTTCGGACGAGCGCACGCGCCTCACTCTCAGCAAGTTTCGACGCGTCCAAGAC
>JACDBY010000422.1 GCA_013694685.1 Actinomycetota bacterium | reverse complement strand
GGAGGGGGAGGGCGCAAGCCCTCCCCCTCCTTGTTGCAGGCTTGCGTGGGGCTTGTGGGGCCTTGTGAGGACAGGCCCCTGCGGGGCCTGCGACTCGCGTGCTGTGGGAGAGACCGAGATCTGTGCGTCTCGTTTGCGTGTCGCGCGGGGGACAGGCCCCTGCGGGGACAGTCCCCAAAGGCTAGTCCCTTACAAGAACGTGTTGCGCTCGTCGGATGTCACGCGGGGGAGGGCGAACGTCAGCATGGTCGGGCCGCCCGGGGCGCTGTCGATCTCGAACGTGCCGCCGAGCATACGAACGCGCTCCCCGATTCCGACGATGCCGAGCCGGCCGCGCTGTGCGGCGCGTGCGAGCGCGCGGCCGACCTCGAAGCCGTGCCCGTCGTCCGTCACGCGCACCTCGATCGCGGAGCGCCGCATGCGCACGTGAATCTCCACCGACGACGCGCCGGAGTGCTCGCGGACGTTCGAGAGCGACTCCTGGATCGCCCGGTAGACCGCGATGCGTTGCGCGGACGTGATCGCCTCGGGGTCGCCGCGGATCTCGAGTCGCGACCGGATACCTGAGCGCTCCGCGAACGCGTCGACCTCGCGATGGAGGATCTCGCCCAGCGGCCGCGTCACGATGCTGCGCGACTCGAGGGAGCGTGAAAGCTCGCGAAGGTGCCGATCGAGCTCGGTGACCCGCGCGATCATGTCGTCGAAGCGACCCGCCGCTCGCTCGCGGTGGGTCTCGGCGATGAACGGGTAGATCTGGTCGCGGAGCAGGATCACCTCCGCGCCGAGCGCGAGCACGTCCTGGATCGGCCCGTCGTGGAGATCGAAGCCGACGCGCATGAGCCGTTGCTCGCTCGACCGCACGAGGACCTGCTCGCGCTCGGCCGAGCGCTCGAGCAGAAGCTCGCGCTCGAAGACGGTCGAGATCGCCGCGGCGGTGGCGCCGAGATAGGCGTCCGAGCGGGCGAGCGGCTCCAGGACGCGCGCGACGATCGCGGCGCACGGGTTCCGGAACCGCCGGACGACCGCAGAGCGGAGCGTGCGCGGCCCCAGCAGGCTGAGGATCGTGCCCTGACGAAGAGCTGCCTTCGCGGTCGCCCGGGCCCGGCGGGACTCGGCGCCGTGGCCGACGGAGACGACCGCGTCGATGTTCGCGCCGTCCGTGCGCCAGAGCGAGACCTCGGTCGCGATCCCGAGTTGCACGAGGAGGCGGAGCTGGATCTCGCACGCCACGAGCGGCGGGAGCTCGAGTAGCGTCGAGCTCGAGCAGACAGTGCGATGGAGATCGAACCGGGCGGCGTCGAAGGGTTCGTCGCGTGCGTCCGCGAGCGTTGCGACGGCGATCTGGACGTCGGCGTCGTCGAGCTCCCCCTCGCCGGCGAGGGCGACGACGACGCTCGCGACGTACGTCCCGGTCGCGAGGCGATCCGCAGCGTCCGTCCGGCCCGCGCCGTCGAACGCGACGAGAGCCCAGCGATGCGCGCTCCGGAGATAGAGGTGCGCACGCGGCTCGGCTTCGAGCATGAGCGCCCTGTGTGCCGCCTCGAGGCGGGGGGCTTCGCCCTGAGCCTCCGCTGGTGCGCGTTCTCGTGTCGTCGCGGCGTGGTCCGTGCTCCGCGTGCCGCGGGCGAGAGATCCCATCAGTTGGACCTTCGTCTCATTGAGGTCCTCGGTTCGGGGTCACGATTCGCCATCCGTGCGCGTCCTTCCGTTCCGCTTCGTGCCCATGAACCCTCCTCCGGGGTCCGTCGGGAGCGCTCCGGCCCTACAGCGCTCGCTGATCCAGCGCCTCCTCGACCGCGGCGACGACGCCCTCCGTATCGTCCCACTTCCGGTAGAAGGTATAGCCGCCGAATGCGTTGGCGGGCGGCTCGTCGCCGACGAGCACGACGGCCGCCTCTGGCCGGCGCGCGCGGGCGAGATTCGCGAGCCGAAGACTCTCGCCGACCGGCTCCGCGTCGATCACGACGACATCCGCCGCCTCGCCGCCGACCGCGTCCGCGACGCTCTGCGGGGGCACGCTCGCGACGACCTCGATTCCCTTCCCGTCGAGCAGGAAGCGGACGAGCTTGAGGTAGCGCTGGTCGCCGCTCGCGAGGACGACCGACCCGCGCCGCCCAGAGTCGAGCTCGACCGGTGCGCCTCGCGCCACCACGGGATCAGCCGCCCGCGCGGCCCACGCGACACGGTCGCCGAGGGCCAGCCCCCGCCGTTCGCACTCACCGGCACGCAGCTCCACGACCTCACGCGCGCCGCGGCAGGAGGCGGTCTTGAACGGCGTCAGGCTCGGCACGATCTTGATCACGATCTGATCGGGATCGAGGAAGACGACGTCGATCGGAATGCGCATGAACGCCGTGTGAATCGACCACGCGGGACGGAGTAGAACGCCGTGTCCCGACGCGAGCTCGCCCTTCCCGAGCAAGCCGCGTAGGCGCCGTAGCGTCGAGTCGGCCACGACGACCGATTCGGCCACGACGCGCCCGTCCTCGCGACGGAGCGTCAGATTGGGTATGCGGCGCACGTCCGGAGGCCGCGGCTCAGCCGCCGAGGACGTCCAGGATCCGGATCATCACGGGCAAGAGGATGACGATGAAGAGCGCCGGCATGATCAGGAAGAGGATGGGGAAGAGGATCTTGATCGGCGCCTTTTGCGCCCGCTCCTCCGCGTACGCGCGCTGGCGCTTG
>JACDBY010000223.1 GCA_013694685.1 Actinomycetota bacterium | reverse complement strand
CTCCTCGGGATCGTCGAGCCGACCTCGGGCGCCGTCACCTTGCAGGGGAAGGATCTCTCGCCCGGGCTCGGAGGCCGTTCTGCGGCTGAGTTGCGGGCGTTGCAGATCGTCTTCCAGAATCCCGACTCGGCGCTGAACCGGCGCCACCAAGTGCGGAGGATCCTGCGTCGATCGCTGAAGAAGCTCGCCGGCCTGACCGGTCAGACAGCGGAGCAGCGGCTGCTCGAGCTGATGCAGTCGGTGCGGCTCGCGGAGCGCTACGTCAGCGCCCGACCGGGCCAGCTCTCGGGAGGGCTGAAGCAGCGAGTCGCGATCGCCCGCGCGTTCGCGGGTGACCCGCGCCTCGTCGTGTGCGACGAGCCCACCTCGGCGCTCGACGTCTCCGTGCAGGCGGCGATCCTGAACCTGCTCGTCGAGCTGCAGGCCGAGCGGCGGGTGGCCTACCTCTTCATCTCCCACGACCTGGGTGTCGTGCGCTACATCTCGGACCGGATCGCGGTCCTCTACCTCGGTCGGCTGATGGAGCTCGGCCCGGCGGAGGTCGTGTTCGACGGGCCCCACCATCCCTACACCGAGGCGCTGCTCTCCGCCGTGCCGAGCATCGACGGAACCGAGCGCGAGCGGATCCGGCTCGAAGGAGACATCCCGAGCGCCGCCGACCCCCCGAGCGGGTGCGTGTTCAACACGCGCTGCCCTCGCAAGGTGGGAGCGATCTGCGAGCAGGAAGAACCTCCCTTCGTCGAGGTCGAGGCGGCGCACTGGATGCGCTGCCACATCCCGATCGAGGAGCTACGCCGACTCCAGGCAACCGGCGCGCCGGCTGCCCGCGAGGACGTCGTGCCCGTTCGGTGAAGCTCGCCGTGCGCAGAGTCCTGTGCAGGCTCAGCGTCGACCTCCTCCGGTGCTCGGGTCGTGCTCGCTCGCCCGCAGCCCTGCGGCGACTTCCTCGACGACCTCGACGAAGGCCGTGGCCGCCGGCGAGAGCCTGCGGTCGGTGTGCCAGGCGAGCCCAATCTCCCGGGGTGGGACGCCGCGCACGTCGAGCATGGCGACCTCGGGGTCGCTCCGGTCGACGGTGAGCCGGGGAACGAGCGCGTAGCCGACACCCGCGCCGACCAGACCCTGGACGATGCCGCTGTCGTCCGATCGGAAGACAACTCGAGGGTCGAACCCCTTGCGGCGGAGGTGCGCTTCGCCGCCCTGCGTCCCGCGATAGGCGATCAGCGGTAGCTGGGCGATCTCTCTGACGCTCACGCTCTTTCCCGTCTGCGCGAGCTCGGAACCGGCGGGGGCGAGGAGCACGTAGGGGTCGGTCAGCACGTCGATTCGCTCGATCGCGGTCTCGAGGGGGTCGGCGACGAAGGCGAGGTCGAGCTCGCCTCGCATGAGCAGCTCGATCAAGGGCCCGTATTCGGCCTCGACGAGCCTGACCTCGATCGCAGGCCAACGCGCAGCATAGAGGCGCATCACGGGCGGGATCACGCGGACGCCGACACTCTGGAACGTGGCGACGCGAAGTGTTCCGGCGTCGCCCTCGGCGAGGGCATGTAGATCGGCCTCGGCGGCGCGCATCGCCGCGGTTGCGCGCGCTGCGTGGCGGAGTAGGCGTTCGCCGGCCTCGGTCGCGGTCACGGGACGGCGGCCCCCGGGACGCTCCAGCAATTGCAGCTCGGCCGCCCGCTCGAGCACCGCGATCTGCTGACTGATCGCCGACTGGGTGTACCCGAGCCGGCGCGCGGCAGCCGCGAAGGAGCCGGGTCTCGACGATCGTCTCGAGCGCAGCGAGATGCCGGAACTCGATCCCGAGCAATCGATCAGCAAAATTTCTTACAGTGTTCACAAACTCGCATTTTACTTATCGGTCGGCTGACCCGATTCTGAAGGTAGATGTTCCACTCGCTGCACCGCCGCATCCATGCCGATCGCGCACTCTTCGCGGTCTCCGCGCTCGCGCTAGCGAACGCAGTCGCCGACGCGGCGCTGCTCCCCGTCCTCCCGACGCTCCAAGATCGGTTCAGCCTCTCCGGCGCGCAGACGGGCGCTCTGCTCTCGGCCGCAACGATCGTGACGCTCGCAGCCTCCGTACCGATTGGCCTGTTCGCTGGAAGAATCGGATCCCGGCGGCTGCTGCTCGCGAGCGCTGCGCTCCTGCCGGTCTCACTCCTGGTGCAAGGGCTCGCCACTGGGCTCGTGATGCTCATGGCAGCCCGAGCGCTCTTCGGGCTCAGCTTCGGAATCCTCTGGACGGTCGCTCCTGCGGCCGCGGCCGGTTCCGGCCGCGGCGCCGCCTACTTGACGAAGCTTCGCCTGCGGCAGGCGGCGCGGCTGCTCGAGCTCCGTGGAC
>JACDBY010000221.1 GCA_013694685.1 Actinomycetota bacterium | reverse complement strand
GCCGTACCGCTCGTCGCCCGAGGCCCCGGGCCGCCGCCAGGCATCGTCCGGCGCGTCGGAGGCGCCCGGCGCGCTCTTCGTGCCGGTCTCGCGCTCGTCGATGTCGCTCATCGGATGCTTCTGACCCTGCTCTGCTCGCGACGCCAGCCGTCGATCCGTCCGTGATCGCCCGAGAGGAGGATCTCCGGCACGTCCCAGCCACGGTAGACGGCAGGGCGCGTGTAGTGCGGATATTCGATCCCGCCGTCGAGCGCCTCGGAGAAGCTCTCGAGCTCACCCGAGCCCTCGGCCAGCGCGCCAGGCAGACGTCTCGCGATCGCGTCGACGAGCACCATCGCCGGCAGTTCGCCGCCGGAGAGGATGTACGGCCCGATCGAGACCGCGTCCGTGCAGAGGTGCGTCACGATCCGCTCGTCGAAGCCCTCGAACCGCGACGAGAGCAGCGCGATCCACGGCTCTACCGCGAGTTCCTCGACGAGTGCCTGCTCGAGCTGCCGGCCCTGAGGCGTCAGCGCGATGACTCGCGCGGGACGCTCGTCTCCGTAGGCCGCGCGCAGGGCCGCGTCGACGACGTCGACGCGCAGGACCATTCCGCTGCCGCCGCCGTACGGGTCGTCGTCGACCTGCCCGGCACGAAGCGGTGTCGTGTCACGGTAGTTCAGGAGCCTGAGGTCGAGCTCGGCGCCCAGAACCGTCGCAATGGGCTTCTGCTCGGTGAGCCACGCGAACGCATGGGGAATCTGCGTGAAGACGTCGACGCGCATGGCGACCCAGGGTACCCCGCGCACGTCGCGACCCTGCCGATCGGCGTAGCTCGCGGCACACGTTTCCGCCGAGCTCCGACGGGGGCCGCTCCGGTGCTTACGCGTCCGGCAGGAAGCCCGGTGTGACGACGACGCGGCGCTCCTCGAGGTCGATGGCGCGAATCGCGTCCTCGATCAGCGGCACGAGCCGACCGTCGTCGAGCTCGACGTTGTCGTTCGCAAGCCCGAGGTGCACCTCGGTGATTCGGCCAAGCTCGCGCCCTCCGTCCTCCACGGCCGTAAGCCCGACGAGCTGAAACGCGTAGTAGCTGTCGGGATCAGGTGGCGGAAGGTCGGTGAGCGACACGGTGAGCGTGGCGCCGCGCTCGACCGGACGATCGAGACGAATCGCGTGACGACCGCCGCCGACACGCCGGTGGAGCTCCACCGTGGCCGGCGAGCCGTCGACGAGGAGGCAGGCGCCGATCTCCCAGCGGCGCTCGTCGTCGCTCGCGTCCACCACGACGAATGCCCCGTCAAGACCGTGGGGTCGTCCGACCCGGCCGATCGGCACCTCGTCGGTCACGGATTCACGTCACGGACTCAGTCAGCGATCTCGAGGACGAGCCGCCGATCGCTGCGCGCGCCCGCCGAGCGGACGACCGTGCGAAGCGCTCGGGCGACGCGCCCGTGCCTCCCGATCACCTTGCCGACATCGTCCGGTGCGACGTGGAGGCGGAGCACGACGATGTCGCCCTCGTCCACCCTTTCCACCCGAACGGCATCCTGGTCGTCAACGAGCCCGCGCGCAATCCAGGCGAGAAGCTCGTCCATCGCGCTACTCGATCCCGGCGGCCTTGATCAGGCGGGCGACCGGCTGGGACGGCTGAACGCCCTTCGCGAGCCAGTCCTTGACCTTGTCGGCGTCGAGGTCGATCGTGGAGGGGTCGGTCTGCGGGTTGTAGCGACCGACGATCTCGATGAAACGGCCGTCGCGCGGCGAGCGCGAGTCGGCCACCACGACGCGGTAGATCGGGTTCTTCTTCGACCCGACCCGCGCCAGTCTCATTCTTGCTGCCATCTCTCTGTCACACCTCGCTGGTCGGGTGTCTCGCTCTGCGAGCCACCTAGGAAGAGCACACAAGGCTACCCGCCGTTAGCGGCGACGACGCGAAGCGCCGGCGCCGCCGACCAGCTCCGGTGGCAACTTCCCTTTGCCTATGGACTTCATGACCTTCTCCATCTGCTTGCGCGCCTGGAGCAGCCGGTTCACGTCCTCGATCGTCGTGCCGCTGCCCTGGGCGATCCGTCGCCGGCGCGGCCCGTTGATCAGGTGCGGGACGCGCCGCTCGTGGGGTGTCATCGAGAGGACGATCGCCTCGACGCGCGCCATCTGCCGGTCGTCGATCTCGAGCCCGTCGAGCTGCCGGCCCATCCCGGGCATGAGCTTCATGACACCCTTCAGCGGGCCCATCTTCTTCAGCATGCGGGTCGAGGCGAGAAAGTCGTCGAACGTGAACTGCCCCTGAAGGAGGCGCTGCTCCATCGCGTCGCGCTCGTCCTCCTCGACCGCCTGTTCGGCCTTCTCGATGAGCGTCAGGACGTCGCCCATCCCAAGGATGCGCGAGGCCATCCGCTCCGGGTGGAAGACCTCGAGCTGGTCGAGCTGCTCGCCGATCGACGCGAACTTGACGGGTCTGCCGGTGACGGCCTTGACCGAGAGCGCGGCACCGCCGCGAGCGTCTCCGTCGAGCTTTGTCAGGACGACACCGTCGAACGAGATCCGTTCCTGGAAGGCCGTGGCGACGTTGACGGCCTCCTGACCCGTCATCGCGTCGAGGACAAGGAGGACGTTCAGCGGCTTCACCGCGTCGCGGACGTGCTCGAGCTCGTCCATCAACGCCTCGTCGATCTGCAGCCGTCCCGCCGTGTCGACGATCGCCACGTCGCGCCCGTCGGCGGTCGCCCGCTCGATGCCCTCCTTCGCGGCATGCACCGCGTCGCTCGTCTCGGTGCGGTAGACGGGTACCTGGAGCTGCCGGCCGAGCTGCTCCAGCTGGTCGATCGCCGCGGGCCGCTGGAGGTCGGCTGCGACGAGCGCGGGCGCCTTGCCTTCGTGCTTGCGCAGGTGGAGAGCCAGCTTCGCGGCAGTGGTCGTCTTGCCGGAGCCCTGCAGGCCGCAGAGGAGGATCACGGTCGGTGGCCGGCCGAAGACGAGCTTCGAGTCCGACGCCCCCATCAGCGTCGTCAGCTCCTCGTGCACGAGCTTGACCACCTGCTGGCCCGGCTCGAGCCCCTTCAGCACGTCATGGTCGACGGAGCGCGCGCGGACGGCGTCGACGAGGTTCTTGACGACGGAGAAGTCGACGTCGGCCTCGAGCAACGCGAGGCGGATCTCACGCGTGACCCGGGTGACCGTCTCCTCGTCGAGCCGCGTGCGCCGCCCAAGGTCGCCGATCACGTCCTGCAGTCGGTTGGCGAGCGCATCGAACACGGCGTGCAAGCGTACCGGGGAGCGCCGTTCGCCCGCCTCGCCGTCCTACACTCCGGCCGTGGCCACATGCGACCGTTGCGGCGCGGAGAACGACCCGGGTGCCCGCTTCTGCCCGGCCTGCGGCGCGCCCCGCGCGAGTCAGCGCTCGACGGGCCTCGAGGCCCGGAAGACGGTGACGATCCTCTTCTGTGACACGGTCGGCTCGACCGCGCTCGGGGAGGCGACCGACCCCGAGACGACCCGTCGGGTGATGTCGCGGTACGCCGACACGATGATCGGGATCGTGCGCGACCACGGCGGTACCGTGGAGCGGTTCCGCGGCGACGAGGTGATGGCGGTCTTCGGAGTGCCGGCCGTGCACGAGGACGATGCGCTCCGCGCAGTGCGTGCCGGGACGGCGATGCAGCGCGCGCTCGGTCGGCTGAACGAGGACCTCGACGCGCGCTTCGGAGTCGAGCTCACGTGTCGAATCGGCATCAACACAGGTGAGGTCGTGGCGGGCGACCCGGCGACGGCCGAGACCTTCGTGACGGGCGACGCCGTCAACCTCGCGAAGCGGCTCGAGCAGGTCGCCGACCCCGGCGGGATCATGATCGGAACCTCCACCTACGCGCTCGTCAAGGACGCGGTGAAGGTCGGCCCGCGCGAGACGTTCAGCGCCAAGGGCAAGAGCGCGGACGTCGGCAGGTTGCGGCTGGAGGACGTCGATGCGAGCTCGGCCGGGTATGCGCGCCGACTCGACGCCCCGCTCGTCGGTCGGGCAACCGAGCTCGACCAGCTGCTCGCCCGGATCGACACGCTGTTCGACGAGCACCGCTGCGGGATCGTCTCGCTCGTCGGGCCGGCAGGCGTGGGCAAATCGCGTCTCTCACAGGAAGTTGTAGCCCGCTACGGGGAGCAGGCGCGGGTCGCGTCCGGGCGCTGCCTCGCGTACGGCTCCGGGATCACGTACTGGCCGCTTGTGGAGCTCGTGCGCGATCTCGGCGGGCTCGCCGCGGTCGGTCGCCTGCTCCCGGCGACCGACGACACGGAGACCGCCCTGGAGCAGGTGCGTGCGGCGATCGGCGAGTCCGAGCTCACCTCCCCGAGCGACGAGCTCTTCTGGGGCGTCAGGCGGATGCTCGAGGGGCTCGCGCGCGAGCGCCCGCTTCTCGTCTGCCTCGAGGACATCCATTGGGCCGAGCCGACGATGCTCGATCTCGTCGAGTACGTCGCCGCCTTCGGCACCGGGCCGATCGCCCTGCTCTGCAATGCCCGACACGAATTGCTCGAGGAGCGGCCGACGTGGTCGCGGGAAGCGCTCGTCGAGCTCTCGCAGCTGTCGGAGGTCGAGACGCACGAGCTCGTCGGCGCGCTCGGGATCGACGATCCCGAAGCACGCCGGACGATCGCCTCCACCGCCGAGGGGAACCCGCTCTTCGCGGAGCAGCTCGCCGCGATGGTGCTCGAGTCGGGCCCCGGATCGGGCGGGCGGCTCGCACTGCCCGCCTCGATCCACGCGCTGCTCGCCGCCCGACTCGACGGCCTCGACCCCGCGGAGCGGCGTGTCCTCCAGCGAGCGTCCATCGTCGGCAAGGAATTCTGGTACCGGGCGGTCGCCGACCTGTCGCCCGCGACCGACCGCCCCGCGGTTCCGTCCTCGCTTCTCTCGCTCTCGCGCAAGGGTCTCGTGACACCGGTCCGCGAGGACGGCGCGACGGCCGACACCTACCGCTTCCACCACACGCTCATCCGCGACGTCGCCTACGCGGGAATCCCGAAGGGCGTCAGGGCCGAGCTCCACGAGGGCTTCGCCGAGTGGCTGGAATCCCAGCCTGGCGGTTTTGGGGAGCACGAGGAGATTGTCGGGTATCACGTCGAGCAGGCGCAGCGCTACCTCTCCGAGGTCGCGCCGGGCGACGAGCGGGCGCTCGCGCTCGCGCGCCGGGCGGCAGGGCTGCTCGGCGAGGCGGGCCGGCGCGCCTTTGCCC
>JACDBY010000213.1 GCA_013694685.1 Actinomycetota bacterium | reverse complement strand
GGCATCCCGCACGGCGGGAATAACCGGCTCGAAGAGCGGCCCTGTCAAGTGGAAGCCGCCGATGACGGCGTGCACCTTGCGGACGCCGCTCAGCTTCTGCGCGTAGCGAACGATGTTGACGATGCCCGAGTGGCCGCAGCCGGTGAGAACGACGAGCCCGCGTCCCCGCACCAGCGCGACGAGGGCCTGGTCGTCGAGGATCAGCGGGTCGGGCTGCCACGCACCATGCACGTGCGCCTCGTGCCCGGGAAAGCCGCGCTCGAACTCGGTCGTCCGGTCGACCTCGCCCGTCACGAGCAGGGAGCCGTCGAGCAGAAACGATGGTTGGCGCTGCTCGACGATCTCGAAGCCCGCACCCTGCAATGCCTGCTTGCTTGTCGTGGGAAGCTCGACGGCGTCCCGTCCGGGGAACGCGAGGCGGCGACGAGTCCAGAACTCCGGGTGGATCAGGACGGGCATGCTCGTACGCCCCAGTCGGCCCACCAACCCGTCCATGCCCGTCACGTGATCCCAATGACCGTGGCTGAGAACGATGATGTCGAGGTCCCGCGGGGACAGATCGAGTCGACGCATGTTCTCGACGAGGCCGTCGGGTGTCCGACCGGCGTCGAAGAGCACGCGTGTCTCTCGGCCGCCCTTCGAGATGGTCACCAGAGCGGCGAAGCCGTGCTCGGCGCCCAGTGCGTCATCGGTGTCACCGCCTACAAAGAGCCGTGCCGGCAGCCGGGGGGAGGCCGCCATGGAGGGCCGCTTCGCCGGGCCCTCATCGGTGAGCAGCGAGTCGGTCAAGTTGTCCACGAGCGTGGACACCGTGATCGCGTCGACAGGCTCCAGCCCGATCGCCTCCATCATCCGATGAAGCTTGCCCCCGCAGCGCCGAGGATGCAAAAGCAGCATCGAGCCCGCGGCTCTGGAGCGGCTTACCGTCGGTCGCAGCTCGCGCTGATCGCGGCGGCGGTCGGCACGACCAGCCTGTGAGGTTTCCTAGGCGGCGCCGGCGAGGTCCGTGAACTTCGCGTAGCGCTTCAGGAAGCTGAGCTTGACGTCGTCGGTGGGGCCGTTCCGGTGCTTGGCGAGGATGATCTCGGCGATCCCCTGCGCGTCCGACTCCTCTCGGGCGTAGTACTCGTCCCGGTACACGAAGAGCACGAGATCGGCGTCCTGCTCGATACTGCCGGACTCCCTCAGATCAGAAAGAATCGGGCGCTTGTCCTGGCGCGACTCGACGGCGCGCGAGAGCTGCGAGAGCGCGAGGATCGGGACGTCGAGGTCGCGGGCGAGCACCTTGAGGTGCCGCGAGATCTGCGAGACCTCCTGGACGCGGTTCTCGACCGTGCCGCCTGCGGACATGAGCTGCAGGTAATCGACGACGACGAGGCCGAGGTTCGGCAGGCGGCTCTTCAGGCGCCGTGCCTTCGAGCGCAGCTCCATCATCGTGATCGAGCCCGTGTCGTCGACGAAGATCGGCGCCTTCATGAGCTTGTCGCACGCCGCCGTGAGGCGCGGCCAGTCCTCTTGGGTGAGCTTGCCCGAGCGCACGCGCTGTGACTCGACCTTCGCCTCGCTGCACATGAGGCGCTGCGTCACCTCGGCCTTCGACATCTCGAGCGTGAAGAGGGCGACCGGGATCGACTCGCGGACACCGAGGTTCGCGGCGATGCAGAGCGCGAGCGCGGACTTCCCCATCGAGGGACGTGCCGCGAGGATGACGAGGTTCCCGGGCTGGAAGCCCGACGTCAGGCGGTCGAGCTCGCGGAACCCGCACGGGACGCCCGTCACATCGGTGCCTGCCTCGTAAAGCTTCGTGATCCGCTCGAAGCTCTCCGTCAGGAGCGGGCCGATCTCGGAGAAGTCCCCCGTCACGCGCTGCTGCGCCAGCTCGAACACGATCTGCTCGGCGCGGTCGACGAGCTCCGCGGTCTCGCCCAGACGCTCGCGGCCGAGGCGGACGATCTCCTGCCCGGCAGCGATCAGCCCACGAAGGGTGGCCGACTCCTTGACGATCCGCGCGTAGTGCTCGACGTTCGCGGTCGCCGAGACGAGCGCCGCGAGCTCCGCGATCCGCGGCGTGCCGCCGACCTGCTCGAGCTCACCCCGCTCCTCGAGCTCCTTCGCGAGCGTGATCGCGTCGACCGGCTCGCCCTTCGCCCAGAGCGCGAGGCACGCGCGGTGGATCGTCCCGTGCGACCCGCGGTAATAGTCAGACGCGTCGATGATCTCGGTGACGACACCGACCGCTGTCCCCGAGAGGAGCATCGCACCGAGGACGGCCTCCTCCGCCTCGATCGACTGGGGTGGGACGGCGGAGGCGGGCAGGGCGTGCGTCGTGCTCACTGCGCGCCATCAAACATGTCGCGGGGAGACGCGTCCAACCCGGCCATGGCCGCCCTCGGTGCAGGGACAAGAGAACACATGTTCTCATCATATCCCCAGTCGCGGACAGGTTCTCCACCGATCGGGGGCGGTCTGTCCCCGGTCGAATCCCGCTCAGAGCGGAGAGTTCGTACCGCGATCCACAATCGTGCGACGCGCTGTGGACGGTGTGGACGGATCTGTGGAAGACGGATACTGCGGGGGAGGATGGTGCAGGGGCTTGCGCGGCCCCTACACCTCGTCCTCGGGGCGCGCGGCGCCGTTCTCCTCGATCGACCCGCCGGGCTCGAGCCCGTCGTCGACCGCGACCGGCAGCTCCTCCTCGGCCATTGCCGCCTCGGTCGCGCGCAGAGCCGCCTCGTGCGCCGCCTCGGCCGCCTCTGCCTCGGCCCGCTCCTCGGCCTCGAGCGCAAGCAGCTCCTCCTCCGGCGGCAGCTCTCCACCTTCGGGTACGACGAGCGTCTTGACCTCGGCGGTGACGCCTTCGAAGACATGGACGGGGATGCTGAAGCGGCCGATCCGCTTGATTGCGTCGACGTCGATCTTGCGCCGGTCGACGCGGATCTTGCGCGTCCGCCAGAGCTCCTCCGCGATATCGGTCGGTGTCACCGAGCCGAAGAGCGCGCCCGTCGGACCCGATTTCACCTCGAACCGCAGCACCGTCTTGCCGAGCGTCGCCGCGATCTCGGCGGCCTGCTCCGACGAGCGGGCCTCGTGCCGGGCGCGATCGGCCTCGATCCGCTCGATCTCGGCGACCCGCCCGGGGGTGGCGACCTCGGCCAGCTTCCGCGGCAGCAGGTAGTTGCGCGCAAAGCCGCGCTTGACGTCGACGACCTCGCCCTTCAGGCCGAGCTTCTCGACATCGCTTCGCAGGATGACCTGCATCACGACCCCTGCACGTACGGAAGCAGGGCCATCTCGCGGGCGCGCTTCACGGAGACGGCGACCTGACGCTGGTGCCGCCGGCACGCGCCAGTGATCCGCCGGTTGCGGATCTTGCCCTTCTCCGAGAGGTAGCGCCTCAGCTGGTTGACGTTCTTGTAGTCCACCTCCGAGACCTTGTCCTTGCAGAAGTGACAGCTCTTGCGGCGGCCACCCGGTCCTCCCGGGGCGGGCCGCTTGCGTGGCGGTGCCTTGGCAGCCATTGGTTGCCTCCTAGAAGGGGATGTCGTCGTCGGTCGGCGAGCTCGGGAAGTCGCCGGCGGGTGCGGGCTGGGCGTCGGCGGGGATGTAGTTGCTGCCACCCGAGCCGCCGCCCTCGCCGTCCTGCCGGCTGTCGAGGAACTGCACCGTCTGGGCGACGACGTCGACCTTCGAGCGCTTCCCGCCGTCCTGCGCCTCCCACGAGCGCCAGTCGAGGCGGCCGTCGATCCCGACGCGTCGACCCTTCTGGAGGTACTGGGAGAGGAACTCCGCCTGGTTGCCGTACACCTTGACGTCGAAGAAGTTGGGCTTGTCGACCCAGTTCCCGCCGCTGTCCTGCTGGCGGCCGTTGACGGCCAGCCCGAACTCGAGCACGGGCGAGCCCGACGGCAGGTGGCGCAGCTCCGGGTCGCGGGTGAGGCGTCCGACGAGCGTGACGCGATTGATGTCTCCGGCCATTACTCCTCCTCCGGGGGATCCGCGGTGCGTGAGCCGGCATCGTCGCCGATTGCGGCAGCCGCCGCCATTGGCCGTCCGGGACCCGCCTCGAGACGACGTGTCGCCAGGTGACGCATGACGTCGTCGTCGAGCTTCAGCACGCGCGAGACCTCGTCGAGGGTCTCGGCGTCGGCGCTGAAGGCGATCAGGTGGTAGATGCCATCGTCCTTCTTGTCGATCGGATACGCGAGCTTGCGGCGACCCCACGGATCGTGGCTGCCGAAGTGTCCGCCGCCTTTCTCGACGAGCGCGCGCACGCCGCCGACGATCGTCGCCTGGCGCTCGTCGGCGAGGTCGGGGTCGAGCAGCAGCAGCAGTTCGTAGTCGTGCACGTGTTCCCTCTCTCCTTCCCTCGGTCTGAATCGGCCACACCGTCCGAAGCGCCGCCCGGGAAGAGGCTGCGCGCGGCGTGGCAGGAAGC
>JACDBY010000194.1 GCA_013694685.1 Actinomycetota bacterium | reverse complement strand
CTGCCGTTCGCTCTCCTCGAGCGCGAGCTCCACCGAGCGCGCGATCGCGGCGCCGAGCGCCGTGCCCGAGCCGAGACGGAGCTCGTTGAGGGCCGTCCGCGCCGCGTCGCGGTCGGTCGTCGGGGGCAACACCGGGTCGGCGTTCGTCGAGAACGAGACGATGCCCACGCTGTACTCCTCGGGCACCTCGTCGAGGAACGCGAGCGCCGCCTCCTTGGCCGCCGTGAAGCGGTTCGGCTTGACGTCGGTCGCCTGCATGGAGCGCGAGGTGTCGAGCGCGAGGATGATGGTCGCTTCGTCGCGCGTCACGTCTTGGACGATGTGCGGGCGCGCGACACCGACGAGCAGGAGCGCAAGCGCGAGCAGCGCGAGCGCAGGCGGGACGTAGCGGCGCCAACCAGGCGAGGTCGGCACGAGGTTCGGCACGAGGTCGGGATTCGCGAAGCGCGCCGCCTGGCGACGACGGCGGCGTGCGGCGAGCACGTGCATCGCGACGAGCACGGGCAGGACGAGCAACGCGACGAGGGCGAGCGGCCAGGTGAAGCTCACTTGCGGCGCCTCCGCACGAAGACGGCCAGGTCGCGCAGCCAGTCCCGTTCGGTCGAGAGCGTCACGTGTGCGACCCCGAGGCTCGCGAGCTCGTGTGCGACGCCCTTGCGCTCGGCGTCCGCCGCGGCGGCGAACCGCTGCCGGAGCCCGGCGTCGTTGGTGTTCACCTGGAGCTCGCGGCCCGATTCGGGATCGACGAGCCATAGCGTTCCGACCGGCTCGAGCATCTGCTCGCGGGGATCGCGAACCTCGACCGCCACGACCTCGTGCCTGCCTGCGAGCCGGAGCAAAGGCTTGCGCCAGTCGCGCGGCCCGCGGAAGTCCGAGACGACGACGACGAGCGCCCGCTGACGCGCCGCACCGGCGAGCCGCTCGAGCGCCTTGCCGAACGGAAACCCGCCCTCCATCGAGTCGTTCGTCTCGGATCCTTCTCGGAGGGCGAGGAGGAGCCCGACGAGACCCGCCCGCCCCTGCGTCGGCTGCATCACGCGCTCGGTCGGGTTGCCGAACCCCACCAGCCCCACGCGGTTTCCGCGCACGGTCGCAGCATGGCCGACCGCGAGTGCCACGCCGAGAGCGACGTCCGCCTTGCGGCGCTCCGTGGTGCCGAACGACATCGACGGCGACATGTCGAGCACGATCCAGGTGACGAGGACACGCTCGGCGAGCTGCACGCGGATGTGCGGCTCCCGGGTGCGCGCGGTCACGTTCCAGTCGATGAGCCGGACGTCGTCGCCCGGCACGTACGGTCGCACCTGCGCGAGCTCGGTTCCACGACCGAGGAGCGCCGAACGGTGGTCGCCCGAGAGCAAGCCGTCGACACGGCGCGCGATGGTCAGCTCGAGCGCCTTGAGCAACGAGTCGGGAACCGGCCCGGGACCGGGGCGGGCCGGTGTTGGCTCGGTGCCGAGCAGACGAAGAGCTCGCGTCACGCGGCCGCTGGCCTCCCGAGCTCGAGCCGCGGCTGGGGCACGGCCGCGATCACGTCGTCGAGCACGTCGTCCGCGGAGTGCTCCTCGGCGAGGGCCTGGTAGGTGAGCACGAGCCGGTGGCGGAACGCGTCCTTGACGAGCGATCGCAGGTCGGCCGGGATGACGTAGTCACGGCCGTGGATGAGGGCAAGGGCGCGCGCGGCGGAGACGAGGGCGATCGGGCCGCGCGGGCTGGCTCCGTAGGCGACGAGCTCACCGACATGGTCGATGCCGAACGAGGCAGGCTCCCGCGTCGCTGTCGCGAGGCTCACCGCGTAGCTCACGAGGCCCGGATCGACGTAGACCTGCTTCACGCTCGCCTGGAGAGAGGCGAGCTTCGTCAGCGGCAGGATCTGGCGGGTCTCGACGGGATCCTCGAGCGACCGGTGCACGACCGTCAGCTCCTCGTCCCGCTCGGGGTAGCCGACGAGGATCTTGAGCATGAACCGGTCGATCTGGGCCTCCGGCAGCGGATAGGTGCCCTCGGACTCGATCGGGTTCTGCGTCGCCATCACGAGGAAGGGCGCGGGCACCGGGTGGGTGTCGTGGCCGATCGTGACCTGGCGCTCCTGCATGACCTCGAGCAGCGCCGACTGCACCTTGGCGGGCGCGCGGTTGATCTCGTCGGCGAGCAGGAAGTTGCAGAAGACGGGGCCTAGCTCGGTGTCGAACCCGCCGTGATCCGGCCGGTAGATGCGCGTCCCGACGAGGTCGGAGGGGACGAGGTCGGGTGTGAACTGGACGCGCCGGAACGAGCCCCCGAGCACTGCGGCCGTGGTCTTGATCGTCAGCGTCTTCGCGAGACCCGGCACGCCCTCGATGAGCAGATGACCACCGGCGACCAGGCAGACGAGGACGCGCTCGAGCATCTCGTCTTGCCCCGCGATGACGCGTTTGATCTCGACGAGGGCCTCCTCGAGGAGCACACGAGGCTCCGCCTCGGGCTCGTTTCCGCTCTCGGCGGTCTCGGTCGGCTGCGGCAACTCCGCGGCCACGGGCTCGCTCTCGTCCATGGACATGCGCACTCCTCGGGTCGACGATGTCGGAACCGAGCGCCCGCGGGCGGCGCGCCCGTTCAGCGATGGTAGACCGCCCGCCCGATACCAGGCTGTTGCGAGGCCGTTACGCATCGCCGTGAATTCGATGTGCAGCCTGCCGGTCGCGGACGGGCGGGCCGGACAGGTCCGGCCCCTACGGAGACGTGGCGGAGCCGGCGCACACAGCCGCGTGGCAGAACGGTGTATGTCCGGCACCTGTCCGGTCCACGCGAGCGACATGACGGAGCCGGCGCACACCCCCGCTTGGGAGAACGAGGTGGGCCTGCACCGGTCCGGCCCCGCAAGCGAATGACGGAGCCGCGCACACGCCGTGTCGGTGGTCC
>JACDBY010000175.1 GCA_013694685.1 Actinomycetota bacterium | reverse complement strand
AGGTCATCCTCCCGCTCCTCTTCCTGCCCCTCGCGATCCCGCTCGTCGTCGGAGGCGTCGGTGCGGGGATCTCTGAGGAGCCCGGCCGCTTCCTCGCCTTCCTGGGCCTCTACGACGCGGTGTTCGCGATACTTTCGTGGGCGGCGTTCGAGTACGTCGTCACCGAGTGAGCACCCTCCGATGAGCATTCCCAGACCGTCCCCGACACTGCTCGCGTTCGCGACCGCCGCGATTGCCGGGTTGTCGGTCGCGATGATCTTCTTCGTGGCGCCGGTCGACTCCGATCAGGGTCTCTCCCAGAAGATCTTCTACGTCCACGTCCCGATCGCGCTGACCGCCTACGCGGGGTTCGGTCTCGGTGCGTGGAAGGCGCTTCGTCTGCTCATGACGAGGGATGAGCGATACGACCTCGAGAGCTACACCGCTGTCCACCAGGGCACGATCTTTGGCGTCCTCACGCTCGTCACCGGCGCGATCTGGGCGAAGGCCTCGTGGGGCGTCTGGTGGACCTGGAGCTCCAATCAGCTCGTTCTCTTCCTCGTGCTCTTCCTCTTCTACTGCGCCTACTTCATGCTTCGCTTCTCGATCGAGCCGGGCGCTCGGCGCGAGCGGATCTCCGCGGTCTACGCGCTCTTCGGCGTCGCGCTCATCCCGGTGAGCTTCCTCGCGATCCGCCTCGCGAGCGACTTCATCCATCCGACGGTCTTCACGCGCGAAGGGCCGCAGATGACGGGTGAGATGTTCGCCTCGTTCTGCGTCTCCTGGCTCGCGATCACGCTCGTGGGCTACGTCATGTATCGCGCGGAGCTCGCCGGCAAGCGCACGGATGCCAACCTGCGCGAGCTGCGAGAGGCGCTGGCCCGGTGAGCGCGGGCGAGAAGTACGTCGCCGCGGCGTACGGCGTCTTCCTCGTGGTCGTTCTCGTCTGGGCCGCGATCATCGCCGCGAAGCTCTCGCGCCTCGAACGGGAGACGGGCGAGCTCGTCGAGCTCGCGCGGACCCGGGTGCGTGGCGACCAGCACGATGGCTGAGCTGCTCGTCTGGCCCGCGCTGATCGCCTATGGGGAAGCCGCCTTCGCGTACGCCGGTGTGGTGCGCGGCGCCGACCGCCTCGGGCGGCTCGGCATCTGGGGCGTGCGGATCGGATGGCTCGCCCAGACCGGGCTGCTCGTGGCGCAGGCGCTCTCGTCCGACGGGTTCGCGTGGCGAACCTGGGCCGGTGCCCTGAACTTCCTCGCGTGGCTCGTGGTCTCCGGATATCTCGTCTGGGGATGCCGGCCGCGCTACCGGCTCGTTGGGCTGGCCGTCATGCCGGTCGCGGTCGGGCTCCTCGCCCTCGCGTGGGCGGGCGGCGGCACGGGCGTGAGCGAGAGCGACCCTGGTGGCTGGATCCTCGCCGCTCACGCGGTGCTGATCCTCGCGGCGTTCGCGAGCTTCACGATCGGCGCGGGTGCGGCTCTTCTCTACCTGCTCGAAGAGCGCCGGCTCAAGCGGCGCGACGCAGGGCTGCTCCGCCTGCGCCTCCCTTCTCTGGAGGCGCTCGACAGGATGGCGGCGCGGATCACGCTCGTCGGACTCGCGCTTCTCTCGCTCGGCGTCGTCGCCGGCCTGACGCAGCTCGACCGCGGGGACGTCGACGCGACCATGACCGTGACGGTCGTCGTGCTCGCGCTCTACGGTCTCGTGCTCGTCGTGCGCCGCGAGGTCGGACTTCGGGGTCGGCGTTTCGCGCTCGGCCTCCTGCTCGGCTTCACGCTCGTCGCCATCGTCCTCCCGGTCACCCACTTCGCGTCGTGAAGCTCGCGCTCGCAGGCGTGTCGCACCATCAAGCGCCGCTCGCGCTCCGCGAGCGGGTCGCGATCGACCTCCATGCCGCCGCGAGCCTCGCACGCCGGCTCGCCTCGGCGGACGGGGACGGTTGCGAGGCGGTCGTCCTCTCCACCTGCAACCGGACTGAGCTCTACCTCGCCCGTCCTGCGGACGACGGCCTGACAGACCGGGCCGACCGCGCCCTGCTCGAGCTCGCCGGCGCGGACGCGGCGTCCCTCGCACCCGTGGCGTATCGCCTCACCGACGAGTCCGCCGCGCTGCACCTCTTCCGCGTCGCTGCGGGGCTCGACTCGATGATCCCCGGCGAGGCAGAGATCCTGGGCCAGGTCAGGGACGCGTTCACGGCCGGCGCGCCCGGGCCGCTCCTCGACCGGACGTTCCGCATGGCGCTCCACGCAGGACGTCGGGCCCGGGTCGAGACCGCGATCGGCGAAAGCCCCTCGTCCGTGCCGGCCGCGGCGGCTGCGCTCGCCGAGCAGGTCTTCGAGGGACTGGCAGACCGGAAGGTGGTGCTCGTCGGGGCGGGGCGCACGAGCGAGCTGACCGCGCGCAATCTTCTCTCCCGCGGAGCGGTCGTGAGCGTGGTGGCCAACAGATCGGTCGAGCGCGCGGAGCGACTCGCGTCCACGCTCGGCGCTCGCGGCGTCCCGCTCGATCAGCTCCCAGACGCCGTCGCCGGGGCGGACATCGTCGTCTCGTCGACGAGTGCGCCCGGACTCGTCCTGACGCACGCCGAGCTCTCGGCGGCTCTCCGAGGCCGCCGCGGCCGCCCGCTTCTCTTCGTCGACCTCGCAGTCCCTCGCGACATCGATCCGGCGCTCGCGGAGCTGGACGGGTGCTTCGTCTACGACGTCGACGATCTCGAGGCGGTGGTCGCCTCGTCGCTCGCAGGGCGGCGGTCGGAGGCGGTCGAGGCGGAGCGCATCGTCTCAGCGGAGGCCGAACGGTTCGCCTCCTGGCGCGCGTCCCTCGTCGTCGTGCCGGTGATCACGTCGTTGCGCGCACGGGCGGAGGTGATCCGCAGCGCGGAGCTAGCACGGGTCGAGTCGCGGCTCGAGAACCTGTCGGAGGGTGAGCGCGCGGCGGTCGAGGCGCTCACCACGCAGATCGTGAACAAGCTGCTGCACCTGCCGACGGTACGGCTCAAGGAGGCGGCCGTGACCGCGCACGGCCTGCACTATGCTGACGTCGTTCGGGACCTGTTCGGGCTCGGGGAGGAGGACGAGTGACACGGTCGATCGATCGACGCAGCACACGGCCGCTCCCGGTCGTCGTCCCGACCGCGTTCGTCCGGATTCGCTCGCGCGGAAGCCGCTCGTGCGGCACCCCCGCGACGCAGACCGCCCGCCGCTGTGCTGGTACGCGTCGGCTGCCGCGGCAGTAGGCTCGCGCTCACCCAGGCCGAGCGCGCCGCAGACGCGTTCCGACGCCGGGGGATCGAGATCGCGCTCGTCCCCATCACCACCGCGGGTGATCGTGACCGGACGCGGCCCTTCGGTGAGATCGGGAGCCGCGGCGTGTTCGTCAAGGAGCTCGAGGAGGCGCTCCTCGCCGGGCGCATCGACGTCGCGGTGCATTCCGCCAAGGACATGACCTCGACCGACACGGACGGGCTCGTCGTCGGGGCATACCCGACGCGCGGCGACGCGCGTGATGCCCTGTGCGGCGCCGACGCGATCCGGGCGGGCATGCGGATCGGGACGGCGTCGGCGCGACGTCGCGCGCAACTGCTCGCGCACGAGCCGGATCTCTTCATCGAGCCCCTCCGCGGCAACGTCGACACACGCCTGCGGAAGCGCGGCGAGCGAGGGCTCGACGCGGTCGTCCTCGCGTCGTGCGGGCTCGACCGGCTTGGTCTGGAGGCCGAGATCGGCCTGCGCCTCGATCCCGACCTCATGCTCCCCGAAGCAGGTCAGGGCGCGCTCGCCCTTCAGGTGAGGATCGGAGAGGACGACCTCGTTGTCAGTATCGACGACGAAGAGACACGTCGACGAGTGGAGGCCGAGCGCCGGTGCGTCGCAGTGGTCGGCGGCGGTTGCCTGGCACCCGTCGCCGCGTTCCACGACGGTGGGACGCTGACCGGCCTCGTCGCGGCCGAGGACGGGAGCTGGGTCGAGCGGCGCGAGGGGTCGGATGCCGACGCGCTCGGCCGCGAGCTTGCGGCGCTCGCGGCGCACGCGGCGCGCGCGCGATGAGC
>JACDBY010000159.1 GCA_013694685.1 Actinomycetota bacterium | reverse complement strand
GCGCGTCGTCCTCGTCTGCACCGGCGGCAACATCACGCTCGCGCAGTTGGCAGAGCTGCTCGAGCAGCTCTGACCTAACAGGTCCATCACAGGCCATCCGTACCCTGCCGCGATGCGCCGCGCTCCCCACTCGGTCGTGCTTCTGGGGGTATGCCTCGCCGCCGCGATTGCCGCACCGGCTGCGTCTGCCGCCGTCGGAGCGAGCTCGAAGGCCGTGCACGCCGCTGCGGCTCCCGTCCCGTCCGTGGAGCCACGAGCGACCGCCGAGCTGCTCGAGCGGCTGCAGGACCGGCAGACCTTTCGCACGTACCGTGTGTCCGAGGACTGTCGGCCGCTGCGCGCCGTCTTCTACGCCGCCTCGGACTGGCTGCGACTTGCCACTCGGCTCGCGGCGCACTTCTCGCCGTGCGCGCAGTACTACATCTCGATTCCGCCCGTCGTCGGACAGAAGACGCGCGCGCGGCCGGGGCAGGCCTGGCGGATCCGCACGCTCGGGCCGCAGTTCCACGCGCTCGCCGAGGTCCACCTGGCGACCTGGCAGAAGTGGGTCGGGGAGACGAGCAAGTCGTGGTACGACGCCGGGGTCGAGGCGCGTCGCCTCATGGCCGTGGCCGGTTTCGACGTCGAGGCGGGCGACACATGGGCCGTCAACGAGCTCACCTCCGCCGTCCGGCGCGGGGAAGCGACGCGACGCGCCGAGATCCGCGAGTTCCTCCGCGGCCTCTACGACGCGGGCGGTGAGGGGCCGAAGGCGAAGGGCGTCGTCTTCATCGTCGGGATCGGTCAGCGTGTCAGCGAGGTGGGGACGTACAAGGCCCGGATGCAGGAGTGGCTGCAGGACGCGGCGTTCTGGGTCGACATGAACGCCTACGTGAGCGACTGGTCGCAGGAGGTGTACGGCGACGTCCGCGGCTATGCCGCACCCGGGGCTCCGGCGACAACCCGTCGCGACGCGCTCGTCGACTACCTCTGGCACTCGGATCTCCTCGCGAGCGCCGGCTCGACTGCGTCCGGCAGCGCGAACGCGTTCTTCGCTGCGAGCTCGAGCCCGCTCGCGAACGCCGCGTGGCAGTGGAGCTCGGGGTTCGGCTGGACGGATGTCAGTACCGAGCTCATGCAGCAGTACGTGTCGGCCCAGGTCTACGCCCTGCGACACCAGAGCGTCCGCACCGGGCAGGCCGCGGACCACTGGGGCTTCGCCTGGGCTCCGCGCAACACGGCGCAGCAGGCGTTCGAGGTGTTCCAGGCCGACACCGGCGTCGTGCTCGACCGGATGGCCGCGGCGATCCGCGACTCGCAGTCCGTCGTCCCGGAGGACCCGGGCGTGAACGCCTGCGCGGACGGCCGCTGGTGCGTCGGCGATCTCGAGGGCGCGTCGGTCGTCACGCGTTGGCGCGCCTTCCGGACGTGGTCGCCCACGACCCTCGGGTTCGCCTCGCCGCCGCAGACGGTCGGCGCGGGCGTCGTCTCGGCGCCCATCGGTCTCCAGGCGCAGGTGGCGCGGGTCGCGGCCCGCCCGGTGGCGCCCGTCGTCGCGACGATCACCTCCTCCTCGCCGACCGGCGCCTTTGGGACGACCCCCACCGGCCCGTTCGCGCCGAGCGTAACCGTCGTGCTCCCGGCGGGCACGTTCGCGACCGCTCAGCTCTACTACCAGGACAGGACCGCCGGCACCGCGACGCTCAGCGCGAGCGCTGCGGGAGTCGTGACCGGCACGCAACCGTTCACCGTGTCAGGCGCCCCGCCGCTCGAGCTTCGGGTCGAGCCACCGGCGGCGTCGGTCGTCGCGGGCGGGTCGGTGACGCTCCGCGCGGTCGGGATCGACCAGTTCCGCAACGCTACGCCTGCGGCCGTCGCGTGGACGATCGAGCCGCAGTCGCGTGGCACGGTCTCGCCGGCAGCGGGCGCCGAGGCGAGCTTCGTCGCCTCGAGCGTGCCCGGTACGGGGATCGTGACCGCGACCATCACGACGCCGACCGGGACCCTCACCGCGCAGGCGTCGATCACGGTGCGTCCGCCGCCCGCGGTCCGCGTCTCGGCGATCCGGTACGGCGTTGCGCGCGGCCGCCTCCTCGTCTTCACCACGGTCGTCGACACGCGCGGCGCGCGCGTGCGGAACGCCTCCGTCACGGTCGTCCTCTCGCGGAACGGAAAGGTGGTCACCCGCGCGAGCGGCCGCACCACCGAGGGTCGTATGACGTTCTCGCGGCCGCTTGCACGAGGCGCCTACCGCGCACGCGTGACGCGGGTCGCGGCCCCCGGGTTCTCGTGGAGCGGGTCGACGCCTGCCAACGGGTTCCGCCGCCCGCCCACGCTGAGGAGGCGCTGAGCGCCGACCAACGGGTACCCTGCGCCTCCTCACGCAAGCAAGAGGGGAGAGACGTGAAGCGAGTTCTCCTGGCGCTGCTGCTGCTGTCTCTTGTGACGGCCTCGGCGGCCTACGCCACCAAGCCCGGCTCGGGCTCGAGCACCGGCGATGCGCGCGTCTTCATGCCGAACCCGGTACAGGATCTCGGCAACCAGTCACTCACCGACGAGAAGGACGCCGACTACGCCGCCCTGCAACCCGCGTACAGGTCTGTGCGACTCACGAACCTCGACGGCTCCGGGTACCTGCGCGGCGACTGGGCGGTGATCGTGAGCGAGACGGGCGCCCCGGCCTACTCGCCGACGAACGCCTTCTCGTACAACCGCCACGACGACGAGTTCGAGCAGGTGATGGCGTACTACTGGATCACCGAGGCGCAGCGCTACATCCAGTCGCTGGGCTTCGGGAGCCGCCTCCGCGCCGTCAACAAGGAGCCGCAACGCCTCCGGATCAACCAGTGGGGGCTGGACAACTCCTTCGCGACCGACAAGAAGGACGAGATCCGGCTTGGCAAGGGCGGTGTGGACGACGCCGAGGACGGCGAGGTGATCCTCCACGAGTACGGGCATGCGATCCATTTCTCGCAGGACTTCCAGTTCTCGACCGGCGAGGCGGGCGCGATCAGTGAGGGGTTCGGGGACTACTGGGCCGTGACGGTGACCCAGGTCGTCCGCGCGCAGCTCGGCTATCCGCCGTCCTCCGATCCCGCGTGCGTGGCGGACTGGGACGCGGTCTCGTACACCACGACCGTCCCCCATTGCCTGCGCCGCATCGATCTCGACCTGCGGTATCCGCAGGATCTCGCGGGCCAGGTCCATCGCGACGGGCGCATCTGGTCGCGGGCGCTCTGGGACGTCCGCGCGACGCTCGGGCACGTGCATGCCGACACGGCGATCCTCGAGGGGCAGTTCGGGTTCGACGGTGGCACGATGCCCGCGCTCGCGCAGGACATCGTCGCGGCGGCCGAGAAGCTCTATGGCCCCGGCGAGGCCGGCCAGGTCAGAGCGGCGTTCCAGGCGCGCGGCATTCTCCCGTGAGGCACGGCGGGCGCGGCGGCGGGGAGTCGCCGCGCCCGCCACTTCACTTATGGAAGAATTGAGCCTTGTTCGAGCTCGAGGAGGATGGAATGACGCTCAAGATCGGTGACACGGCACCGGATTTCGAGGCGGAGACGACCGAGGGAACGATCCGCTTCCACGACTGGATCGGCGACTCGTGGGCGGTGCTCTTCTCGCACCCGCGGAACTTCACACCGGTCTGCACGACCGAGCTCGGCTACATGGCGAGCATCAAGCCGGAGTTCGACCGGCGGAACGTCAAGATCATCGGGCTCTCCGTCGACCCTGTCGGCAACCACGAGAAGTGGTCGTCCGACATCGAGGAGACCCAGGGCACCGCGCCCAACTATCCGATCATCGGCGACAAGGATTTCGCGGTCTCGAAGCTCTACGGGATGCTGCCTGCCGAGGTCGAGGGCGACCCCACCACCCGCACGCCCGCCGACAACCAGACCGTGCGCAACGTCTTCGTCGTCGGCCCCGACAAGAAGGTCAAGCTGATCCTCGTCTACCCGATGACGACCGGGCGGAACTTCGACGAGGTGCTGCGCGTGATCGACTCGCTGCAGCTCACGGCGGAGCACCGCGTCGCAACCCCGGTCAACTGGCGGCAGGGCGACGACGTGATCATCGCGGGCTCGGTTTCCGACGACGAGGCGCGCGAGCTCTACCCGGACGGCTGGGAGTCCCCGCGGCCCTACATCCGCATCGTCCCGCAGCCGCGCTGAGAACGGGTCCCCGGGGTCTGTCCCCGGAGGGGACTGACCCCGGAGGGGACTGACCCTTGTGCGACCGACGGTGTCTTGGGGTCGGTGCTCGCGTGTCGCGCGAGGGACCGGCCCCTGCGGGGCCAGTCCCCAAGGTTGGGTTTACCGCACCTTCGGCCGCGCACCTGTCACCTAGGATCTGCGCATGGCGGAGGCCGCGAGCGGGACGATCCTCGCGCGTAGCGAGCTCGAGCAGACCCTCGAGCTCCACCGCAGCGAGCTGACCGGCTACTGCTATCGCATGCTCGGCTCGATCTTCGAGGCCGAGGACGCCGTCCAGGAGACGATGCTCCGGGCCTGGAAGGGCCTCAAGCGGTTCGAGGGGCGCTCGGCGCTCCGGTCGTGGCTCTATCGCATCGCGACGAACGTCTGCCTCGACATGATCTCGGGTCGCGAGCGCCGTGCACGGCCGATGGATCTCGGTCCGGCCCGCGAGCCGATCGAGGCCAACCTCCAGACGCTCCCCGAGATCACCTGGATCGAGCCCGCTCCCGACACGCTCGTCGTGCAGGAGGGCGGTGACCCGGCCGAGGTCGCGGTGGCGCGGGAGACGATCCGCCTCGCCTTCGTCGCCGCGCTCCAGCGCCTGCCCGCGAAGCAGCGTGCCACGCTCCTCCTCTGCGAGGTGCTGCGCTGGCAGGCGAGCGAGGTCGCCGAGCTGCTCGAGACGAGCGTCGCGTCGGTCAACAGTGCGCTCCAGCGCGCACGTGCGACGCTCGAGGTGAGTGAGCTCGGCACCGAGTCCTCGAGCGAGCTCGACGCCACGCAGAAGGAGCTCCTCGCCCGGTACGTCGAGGCGTTCGAGCGCTACGACATGGAGGCGCTCACGTCCCTGATCCACGAGGACGCGACGCAGTCGATGCCGCCGTACGACCTCTGGCTGCGCGGCCGGGAGGACATCTTCGCGTGGTGGCTCGGCCCGGGCTCCGCCTGCCGCGGCTCGCGTGTGCTTCCGACCGCCGCTGCGAACGGCTCGCCGGCGTTCGGGCAGTACAAGCCGAGCACCACCGGAAGCGGCTTCGACGCGTGGGCGCTGCAGGTGCTCGAGCT
Organism: Actinomycetota bacterium; assembly: GCA_013694685.1. GTDB lineage: Bacteria > Actinomycetota > Thermoleophilia > Gaiellales > Gaiellaceae > Gaiella. The sequence goes on along the minus strand of JACDBY010000159.1, from coordinate 2,247 downwards.
CGAGGACGACCGGATCGTCGAGCTGACGTTCTTCCTCGACGCGCAGAAGGTCTTCCCGCTCTTCGGCCTGCCATTGCGGCTCGAGTCGTAACCGCTACTCCGGCAGCACGTCAGCGAGGCCCATGAAGCCGACGAGCGCCCGGAGCTCGGGTGAGGCGTTGACGAGCCGCACCTGACACCCGAAGCGCCTCGCGGCGAGCTGCAGGCGCGCCAGCGCGTCGACCGTGACGGCGTTCGGGGCCACCGTCGCGACGTCGCACTCGGCGATCCCGGCCCAGGCCGCCTCGAGAAGCGTTCCGACGCGGGCGCAGAGACCCGGTAGGTCCTCCCGGTCGATGGGACCGTGCACGGTGAAGACGAGCGCTCGCTCGGCCGGGGCCATGCGGAGGAGACTCCAGGCGTTGCCGAAAGTCATCGGTGCCGACGCGCGCCAGGTCCCCGAGACGCCGATCCCGCGCGTGAGCCGGCCGTCGTGGCCGCCGTGCGTGAAGATGGCCGAGTGCACCGCCCCCGCCGACTGCCGACGACAGGCGCCGGATGACGGCGCCGATCCACTACGCGCGGAGCGGTGAGGTCAACATCGCGTACCAGGTGACGGGCGAGGGTCCCTTCGATCTCGTGTTGGTGCCGGGCTTCTTCTCGCACCTCGAGATCGACGAGGAGCACGAGGGCAACGCGCTGCTGCTTGACCGCCTTGCCTCGTTCTCCCGGCTGATCCGCTTCGACAAACGCGGCACCGGGCTCTCGGACCGTAACGTCGGACTTCCCGACTTCGAGACGCGCATGGACGACGTGCGGGCGGTGCTCGACGCGGCCGGCAGCAGGACGGCAGCCCTCGTCGGGTACTCGGAGGGCGGCCCGATGTGCGTGCTCTTCGCGGCGACCTATCCCGAGCGCAGCCGCGCGCTCGTTCTCTACGGGACGTACGCGAAGCGCTGCAACCCGGACGATGACTACCCATGGGCGCCGACCCGGGAAGAGCGGGTTCGTGCCGCCCAGGAACTCGAGGCGACGTGGGGTACCAACACCGACCTCGCGACGATGGCGCCGAACGCCGACCCGGCGCTCGTCACCTGGATCACTCGACGGGCACGGGCGTCGGTCAGCCCGGCAGGGGCGCGAGATCTGATCCTCATGAACTCGCAGGCCGACGTCCGCGAGGCGCTCGCCACCGTCCAGTGCCCGGCGCTCGTGCTCCACCGCGACGGTGACCTGGACGCCTCCGTCGACGAGGGCAGGTACATCGCTGCGCACATCCCCGGCGCACGCTTCGTCGAGTTGACGGGCGACGACCACGTCCCGTTCATCGATCCCGAGCAGATCGTCGACGAGATCGAGGAGTTCCTCACCGGCGCGCGCCGGCCGGCGCCGTCGCACCGCGTCCTCGCGACGATCCTCTTCACCGACCTCGTCGGCTCGACCGAGCACGCGACGACGCTCGGCGACAGCGCCTGGACGACACTCCTCGAGAGGCACAACGAGGCCGTCCGACGCGCGCTCTCGAGCTTCGCGGGCGAGGAGATCGACACGGCCGGCGACGGCTTCCTCGCGCTCTTCGACGGCCCCGCGCGCGCGATCCGGTGCGCGTCGGCGATCCGCCGAGCCCTCGCAGGACTCGGTCTCGACGTGCGGGCAGGAGTGCACACCGGCGAGGTCGAGCGGCGGCCCGGCGACAAGCCGCGTGGAATCGCGGTGCATCTCGCGGCCCGCGTGATGGGACTGGCCGCGGCCGGAGAGATCCTCGTCACGGAGACGACCCGCGACCTCGTGGCGGGGTCGGGTCTCGAGTTCGACGAGCGGGGGACACACGTGCTGAAAGGGGTGGAGGGGAGACGGCGTCTCGCCGCCGTCCGCTGAGCTCAGCGTGGCACGAGCTCGCGGAGCCACGCAGCGACCGCATCGCACAACGCGGCGCGAGCGGTGCGGAGGCTGTGGTCGCCGGGCACCGAGACGACAGATCGCATGGACGAGGCGGGCGGCAGACCGAACGGGTCGCGCGCGCCCTGCACCACGAGCACCGGCACTCTGACGGCCTCCAGCTCGTGCAGGCGGCTGGGCCGCTCTTGCCCGCCTCGCCGCGGCGGACGGAGCGGAAAGGCGAGGCAGAGGACGCCGGCCGCTCCGGTCGCGTCCGACGTGCGACACGCGACCCGCGCACCGGACGAGCGACCGCCGACGAGCAGCGGTAGCCCGCCGAAGATCCTGGCGTGAAGCTGTCCGACGACTGCGACCCAGGCCGTATCGAGC
>JACDBY010000151.1 GCA_013694685.1 Actinomycetota bacterium | reverse complement strand
GGCCTTGACCGTGCGCAGCACCTCGCCCGACGTGACGGCGACAAGGCCCCAGTCGGCGTTCTCGCGCACGGCCTTCATGAACTCGTCGGTGACGCGCACCGAGTTGTTGGCGTTCTGGTACTGGATCGACGCCCAGTCGGCCGAGTCGAGCGACATGTCGTAGCCCGCCTGCTCGAGCACACGGGCTTTCCGCTCCTCGCGCGCCTTGCACCAGATGAACTCGTCGACGTCGGGATGGTCGACGTCGAGGACGACCATCTTCGCCGCGCGCCGCGTCTTGCCGCCCGACTTGATCGTGCCGGCTGACGCGTCGGCGCCGCGCATGAAGGAGACCGGCCCGGAGGCGTAGCCGCCCTTCGAGAGCTGTTCCTTCGAGGACCGCAGGCGCGACAGATTGAGCCCCGACCCCGAGCCGCCGCGGAAGATGATTCCCTCACGGCGGATCCAGTCGAGGATCGACTCCATCGAGTCGTCGATCGAGAGGATGAAGCACGCCGAGCACTGCGGCGACTCCTCGAAGCCGACGTTGAACCAGACCGGGGAGTTGAACGACGCGTACTGGTTGACGAGGATCGTCTTCAGCTCCGCGTGGAACGTCTCGGCCTCGTCGTCGCCCGCGAAGTAGCCGCCCTGGCGGCCCCAGCCGGTGATCGTGTCCGCGACCCGGCCCACCATCTGCTTGACGCTCCGCTCACGCTCGGGGGAGGCCATGCGGCCGCGGAAGTACTTCTGCGCGACGATGTTCGTCGCCGTCTGCGACCAGAACTTCGGGAACTCCACGTCCCGCTGCTCGAACGCCGGCCCGTTCTTGCCGGGAATCAACGCGTCACGTGTCTCCCACTCGATCTCGTCGAACGGATCGCGACCGGGGATCGTGAAGTACCGCCGTGGCGCGACGCTCGCCTCCTCGTGGAGGACGGTATTGACGATCTCCTCGTGCTCCTGCGTCTGCGGTGCCTGCGTCGTCTGCTTGGCGGTGGCCATGGTGTCCTCCCGGGCCGAGATGTCGAGTCACTCCCCGCGCCGTGTGCGCGACCGCGCGTCCTGCGAGCGGATTCGGGATGCTAGGGCGCGGGTCGGACGGCACCATTTTTCCGCAATTTGCAGGAATTTCGGCCCGTCTTTCACTCCTGCAGTTTACCGGCAGCGGGGCGAGGAGCGTCAGCGCCGCCGTGCGAGGAGCCAGCCGATCGCACCGGTCGCGAGTAGCGTGGCTGCGAGCGCGGCCAGCACGATCACCGGGTACGGCACAGCGGCAGACACCTCGACCGCCTCGGGCCCCGCTGCGACGCGGGTGGGGGCATCCTTCAGCCGCTCGGATGGCTTCGCGACGGGCTTTGCCGTCGGCTTCTCGAGGGGATGCGACGGTGTGGGGGCGGTCAGGGGGGCAGCCTTCGTCGCAGGCGAGTCTGTCGTGGCCACCGGGGGCTCGGGCGCCAGCGGCTTCGCGCCGGGCTGCTCTCGCGCAGCGTCGTCGTCGCGCGCCCGGCGGGCGAACGCGAGGGCGCGCGCGATGTCCTTGTCCGCGTCCGAGTACTCGAGGACGTCGTTCGGCAGCGCGCGGATCGCCGCCCGATAGCAGCCGAGCGGATAGAGACCGTCGACCCGGCCACCGGAGTACCAGTCACGGATGACCCGTTGCGCGCACGCGTCGGAAGAGCCCGCGCTGGCAAACGGGGCACAGAGGATCAGCCAAGCGAAGGCTGTGGAGACGACGAGACGGCCTAGCACGTCAATCCGAGGGCATTCCCGCCCGTGGCTCGCGGGAAACCCCGAGGGCTACGCCCCGGGAGGCTCGTCCGGGCCGCGCGCCTGCGCCCGGCGGCTCAGATACCCCGCAGCGCCGGCGGCGAGGAGGAGCAGAGCGAGACCGCCGAGCACGAAGAGGGGGATCGGGATCGAGGAGGGGCCGGAGGTGTCGACGCCGTCGTCGGGGCCGGCGACCGTGTCGTCGTCCAACCCGGGACCTGTGGTCGTGTCGTCCGGTGGAGCGGTCGGCGTGGTCGGATCGTCGTCTTGGTTGTTCGGCGTCGGCCCACCGGACGGCCCTGGATCCGGCTTTCCCTGCCGCGCGTACTGGAGTGCCCGCAGGATGTCCTGCTCGGCGTTCGAGTACTCGATCACGTCGATGGGGAGCGAGTCGATCGCGGCGCGGTAGCACTTGTCCGGGTAGATCTTGTCGACGCGACCGTCCCCGTACCAGTCCGCGACCACCTGCTCGGCGCACGGCAGCGGTGCCGCGTCCGCGCTCGGCATGACGGCAAGCGCCGCCCATGACACGAGCGCTCCGAGCACCGTGAGACGTGCGAGGCGAGGGTTAAGGACGTCGGGCACGTGGGAGGGACGAACGGATCGAGCGGTGAGTGTTGCCGCCACGGGTGGTTCGTTGGTGAGCGAAGGGTAAACGATCTGTAAGACGCCGTTCGACGCAACCGGAGCGACACCTCCGAAAGGGGGATGATCGAGGCCGGACGCGTCTGCCGCGTGTTAGAGACTGGGGAGGTGCAGCAACGGGTCGTCCAAGCCGGTCTCCTGCCGGCGATCGCGGTCCTCGTCGCGCTCGCCGTCTTCGACGGCTCGGGATCGCGGGACGACGCACTCGCGACGGTCGGGATCGCGGCGCTGGCCACGGCGACGGTGGCGGCCGGTGCGTCGCTCCTCGGGCTGCTGCCACGGCCTCGACTAGGAGCGAGGGAGCTCGCGGCCTGTCTCGGGATTGCCGCGCTCACCGCATGGGCGGGCCTCTCGATCGTTTGGTCGATCGCCGGAGACCGCTCGTGGGAGTGGCTCGGCCGAGGGGCCGTCTATCTCGCGTTCGCGCTCCTCGGGTTGCTCGCCGGAACGCGCGCTCGCGGGCTCCGCCGGACGGCCGCGGTGCTTGCCGGGGTGATCGCGGCCGCTCTCGTGTGGGCCCTCCTCGGGGTCGCGATCCCGTCCCTCTTCGAGGACGGAGACCGCATCGCACGGCTGCGGGAGCCCGTTGACTACTGGAACGCCCTGGCGCTCCTCGCGGGCGGCGGGCTCGGTCTCGGGCTCTGGGTCGGGCGCAGCCGGGGCGCGATCGTGCGAGCATCGGGCGCGGTCGGCGTCTTCGTCGCGGTCGTAGCGCTCCTCCTGACCCAGTCGCGGGCAGGCGTCGTCGGTGGGGCGGCGGTGCTCTGCCTCTGGTTCGTCCTCTCCGACGAGCGGGTCGCCGACGCGCTCCGCGCGCTCCTCGGGATCGTCCCTGGGCTCCTCGTCGTGGGGTGGGCGTTCACGCAGCCCGCGCTCGTCGAGGACGGCGCGCTCCGCTCCGACCGGGTTGCGGACGGGCGTGTCTTCGCGGTTCTCACGCTCGCCGGCGCCGTCCTCGTCGCGGTCGCCGCCTGGCGGCTGCCTGTCGAGCGTCTCGCCGCAACCCACGCCGGCCCCGTGCGCCGCGGGCTCGTCATCGTCTGCGTCGTCGGCGTCGTCGTCGCCGGAGGCGGTCTCGTGGCGGCGGTCGGGAACCCGTTCTCCTGGGTCTCGTCGCAGGTCTCGCGAGGGGAGTGCGTCAACGAGCCGGGACGCCTCGGCGAGCTCTGCGCGAACAACCGGCTGGCCTGGTGGGAGGAGTCGCTTCGCATCGCGGCCGACCGACCGCTCGCCGGCTCCGGAGCGGGGACGTTCGAGATCGCCCGCACGCGATATCGGGAGGATGCGAGCCGCCCGGCCAGCGAGCCGCACAGCGTCCCGCTCCAGCTCCTCGCCGACCTGGGCGCGATCGGGCTCCTCCTCGGGATCGTCGTCGCTCTCGGAGCCGTGCTCGGTGTGCGCCATGGCTTGCGTCGCGCCGACGGGCGCGAGAGGCCGGCGGCGATCGCGCTCGCCGGTCTCGTCTTTGCCTACGGCGTGCACGCCCTGGTCGACTATCCGCTCGACTTCATCGCGGTCACCGCGCCGGCGCTCGTCGCGCTCGGAGCGCTGCTCGCCGTCGGCCGCGAGCCGGTCGCGGGAGGGCGCAGCGGGCTCCCGG
>JACDBY010000119.1 GCA_013694685.1 Actinomycetota bacterium | reverse complement strand
TCTGTAGATCCCTTCTCGGAGTGATCTACAGCCCGCTTCTCTGCCCGCCGCAACCGCTCCCTGCCTCCCTACTTCTAATCTGTAGAAAGACGGTGATGCGGGGTGTGAGAACGCGCTCCCGAGCCTTCGATAGCCCCCCTTTGAACGCAAAGGAGGGGCCTGGGCGCGGTGGGAGTCACCAACCTCACCAACCTTTGCGGATCGATCCACCCCTCCGGATCGCGCCGCATCCCCATCACGCCCAGGCCCGGGGGGGAATACCAACCACCATAGGGATCTAGTCTTCATGAGCCTGCCACATTTAAGAAACGGACGGAGCGCGAGGCTTCGCGAAGCGGGGCTGGGCGCGGGCGGAGTGGCTCTGCGGGCGATCCCCCCTGGATTGCCGCGCCTCCACCGCGCCAAGCCCGGAGAGATATTCGTGCGTTGACCATCAGCGGTTCACCGCCACTTTTTGCGGTGTATCGCTTTTCTCCAACTACTCGGCGAGGAGTTGCTTGATCTGCTGCTCGTTCGCCTCGAGCGCTGCCCGTAGCCCGTCGAGCCTCACCTGCTGCTTATCCGCGAGCTCGTTGCCGGTCTTCGCCGACTTCAGCGGCTGGTACTCGATCATCCCGAACGCGGAGATGTACTCCTCCTGCTTGCGCTCGATGTGGCCCTTGCCGATCTCCCGCAGCGATCGGATGCGGCGCTCGGCGCGCTCGACATCGAGCTTCAGGTCTTCTTGGGCGCTCCTTAAGACCGAGGCTTCCGCAGCCTTCTGCTCGATCTCGCGTGCGGCGGCTTTCCGCTTTGCAAGCTGCTCGTCGAACTGCTCTTGGACGTTGCTCATCGCGTCACCTCGAATCCGGCTTGGTTGAGAAAGACACGCAGCGAGGTCATGCTGTGCTCCCTTCGGTTCTCCACGCCTTGAGCGTCGCCGCGACATAGCTTCTGTCGGCCGCGCTGGAGGTCTCGTCGACGAGGAATCGGCGGCACTCGGAGAGCTCGTCCTGAGTCAGGCGCTTGCGCTTGTTGCGCTTGTTGCGCTTGAGGCGCTCCACCAGCCTGGGAGCGGCACCGCTCGATCCCCGTTGCTCCGGATAGATGCTGCCTTTCCGCAAGAGCTCCGTGGCGAGCGAGACCACTTCGTCCCAGCGCTCGAGCAGGATCGCCGTCGTCTCCAGAGCTATGGCCGGCAGCTCATCGTCAAACCAGCGGTAGCTCGTCAGCTCGTCGCCGAGCAGTCGCTCGAGAGAGCGGCGGTATCCCTCCACGCCGGTCTTGCCAGGCCAGTCGAGGCTGGCCTCGCTCCCGAGGATGCTGCGCAGCGCGTCGTCTCTCACCGTTTGGTCAGCCTCGATCGCGACCGCCAGCTTTCCAGCGAGGTCGAACATGATTTCGCGTTTGATATCGCCGACAGAGTCACGCGCCGGAACGTCGATCCAGCAGACGCCCGTGGCATCCGGGCGGACGGTGATTTCACGGACGGGAAGCCCGTGAGCCCGGGCGAGAACGGCATGGCCGGCTTCGTGGATGCTCGTCCGGCGGCGGCTCTCGAAGAGCTGGGCCTCGCGTTGTTTACGCTCCTGCGTCTGATTCATGAGACGCCAGCCACGGACGCCGAGGTAGACGCCCGTGGCTCTCCGGAGGAGAAACTTGGGGAGGTTTCGAGATAGCTAGCGACCGCGGCACGAACCAACCAGCTGACCGTGCGGTCGGCTTCGGCGGCGCGACGTTCGAGCTCTTCGCGAGCAGCGCGATCGATCTGTGCGCTGACAATGACCTTCGGCTCTGTGAATGTTGTCTTCATAGCCAAATCTTATACGACAGGGAGGACGTATAAGGAGCATCCTGAGGTCGTGGCGGAGCTCCTACCGCGCTTCCTCCAGGCAGCACAGGCGATCGAGGACGAGCGCAAGCTGGCGAAGATCATCCTCGAGACAGGTGGATTGCCGGACGAGGTCGACGATTCGAAGCCCTCGTCTCGGCTCACACGGGGTGCCGATGGGCACGAATGGCGGCGTCGACGCGGAACGCCCATCATCTCGAGAGGAGTCTCCGGCGCGATGCCGGGGACGAGCCCGCTCGGAGCTCTTATCGCGAAAGAGCGCGGCCAACGACCGCGCTAGCTCCGTGGCCCAATCCTGGCCAAAACGTCGCCGGAACGGCTCACGTAGCCATGCGGCTCGGCCCACCGTCAGAGGCCGCAAACCCGCATGGCTGCTGGCGATAGTAGTCCCCGGTCGTCGCGCGTCGCTACGACGGAACCAGCTCGACAAGCTGGGGGTCACTGGTTCGAGCCCAGTACCGCCCATCTGATCCCGCTCAGCTATCCGGTTTTGGCTTAGTTGAGCGGGTCAGGTGTGCCGGGGATGCCGGGAATGCGCATCCGGTGCAGACCCCGGTGCAGACCTCGAGATTTCGGCGCAATGCGCGGCAACCTTTGAACTACAGCTCGCCGATCGCGCGTAGGTGCTCGCGGCCCTTGGCCGAGAGTCGGGCGACCGGTCACCGAGGTTCATCTTCGTCGACTGCTCGTGGAGATGTCCGTGGAGCTCGAGTGTCTCAAAGGCCTCCCAGTACCAGTTCTGCGGCGTCACCCCGACGTAATCCGACATCAGCTCCTGGAAGCTGTGCATTGTGCCCGGGTCCGTGATGGCGTCCTTGCGACCTAGACGGGTCCGGAGCAGGTTGACGAACTCGGGGAAGCGCTGGGGTTCGGGCATGGCGTCGTCTTGGCATTGTGGATGAGGGGGAGGGGTAGTCGCGAGAACGATGAGCCGTGGTGATCCCCGTCCAGTCACCGTTTCCCTCCCCGATTGAGCCGCACCGAAACGCCGCGCCGATAGCCGACTCGGCGAGTGTCAGAGCGGCCGACAGTGGACGAGGTTCTCCGGGCCAACGGCGTCGACGGCGGCTGGCTGATCGGGATCGTGCGCAAGGCGCTCAAGGACGGCCTCGGGAAGCGAGCGGCCTACCTCCCGTCCGATCGCTTCGACGAGGCGCACGGCTTCCTCATGCTCGCCGCCTGCCGCGCGGTCGTTCGCTTCGATCCGGCGTATGGGCAGGCGCTCTCCACTTTCGTCTACCGGCGCACGCGGCCCAGGCTCACCGACTGGTACCGGAGCGTCCTCGGCGACACTCGTTACCCGGAGAGACGTGGCCGGCGAGGCACGCCTTCCTCTTCGC
>JACDBY010000093.1 GCA_013694685.1 Actinomycetota bacterium | reverse complement strand
CGGACGCCGGTCCGTGAAGCCCTTCGCGATCTGGCCCGCGACCAGCTCGTCGAGGTGTATCCGCGGCGGGGCATCGTCGTCTCGGGCGTCGACGCGGACGACCTCGCCGAGCTCTCCGAGGTGCGCGTCATGCTCGAGAGCCAGGCGGCCCGACTCGCAGCGATCCGGCGCGAGCCGCAGGACCTGGCGGAGACCATCGGGCTGCTCGACGAGCTGGCGCGGCTCCCAGGCGCGCACGACGAGCGACAGCTGATCGAGCTCGACCAACGGATACACCGTCATGTCTACCGCTGCGCGCACAACGCGTTCCTCGAGGAGACGCTCGAGCGCCACTACGTCCTGACGCTGCGGATCTGGCACCTCGCCCTCGATCGCGTCGACTGCCTCCAGGACGCCGTCGACGAGCATCGCGAGCTGCTGGAGGCGATACGCGACGGCGAGGGCGCCCGTGCGGCCGCAGTCATGCGCGCCCACGTCGTGGCATTCGAGCGGTCGATGCGGACGGTGCTCTGATCACCGGTCACGGCCGAGACCGCTACGACGTCGTGATCGTCGGGGGCGGCTCCGCCGGCTGCGCGCTCGCAAGCCGCCTCTCGGCCGATCCGTCGACGCGCGTGCTCGTCCTCGAGGCCGGCCGACCGGACTGGAGGTGGGACGTCTTCGTCCACATGCCCGCGGCGCTCTCGACACCGATCGGCAACCGGTTCTACGACTGGCGGTACGAGACCGAGCCCGAGCCGCACCTCGGCGGGCGGCGGATCGACCACGCGCGCGGAAAGCTCCTCGGGGGCTCCTCGTCGATCAACGGGATGATCTTCCAGCGGGGCAACCCGCTCGACTATGAGCGCTGGGCTGCCGAGCCCGGACTCGAGGCGTGGGACTTCGCCCATTGCCTCCCGTACTTCAAGCGGATGGAGGACTGTCCCGCCGCCACCGACGACGATTCCTTCCGCGGGCACGGCGGTCCGCTCGGCCTCGAGCGGGGACCCGCGAAGGGGCCGCTCTTCGACGCCTTCTTCGCGGCCGCGCAGGAGGCCGGACACGAGCTCACCGACGACGTGAACGGCTATCGGCAGGAGGGATTCGCGCGATTCGATCGCAACATCCGTCGCGGGCGTCGGCTCTCGGCCGCCCGGGCGTACCTCCATCCGGTGCGCGGGCGGCCCAACCTCGAGGTGCGCTGCCGCGTGACGGTCGCGCGCGTGGTGCTCGCTGGGACGAGAGCGGTCGGAGTCGAGCTTGCGAGCGGCAGCCGGCGCGAGCTCGTGCGGGCCGACGAGGTGATCCTCTGCGCGGGGGCGTTCGGCTCGCCACAGCTCCTGCAACTCTCCGGCGTCGGCGATCCGGAGCATCTCCGGAGCGTTGGCGTCGAGCCCGTGCACGCGTTACCCGGGGTGGGGGAGAACCTCCAGGATCACCTCGAGGTCTACGTCCAGCACGCGTGCACCCAGCCGGTCTCGAGGCAGCCTGCGCTCCAGCTCCGGCGGAAACCGTGGATCGGCTTTCAGTGGCTCTTCCTGCGACGCGGGCCGGGCGCCACGAATCATTTCGAGGCAGGCGGGTTTGTCCGCTCGAACGACGAGGTCGCCTATCCGAACCTGATGTTCCACTTCCTGCCGCTCGCGATCCGCTACGACGGGACGCAACCCGGGGCCGGTCACGGCTACCAGGTGCACGTGGGGCCGATGACCTCCGACGCGCGCGGCTCGGTGCGGATCACGTCGGCCGACCCACTCGCGAAGCCCGCTCTCCGCTTCGACTACCTCTCGACCGACCAGGATCGCCGCGAGTGGGTCGAGGCGATCCGCTGCGCGCGCACGATCCTCGGGCAGCCCGCGTTCGCGGCGCTCGACGGGGGCGAGCTCTCACCAGGGCCCGGGGTCGAGACGGACGAGGAGATCCTCGCCTGGGTGGCCCGGGACGCCGAGACCGCGCTCCACCCGTCGTGCACGTCGGCGATGGGGGTGGGCGAGCAGGCCGTCGTCGATCCCACGAGCATGCGCGTCCACGGGCTGGATGGGCTTCGCGTCGTCGACGCGTCGGTCTTCCCTTTCGTCCCGAACAGCAACATCTACGCGCCGACGATGATGGTCGCCGAGAAGGCTGCCGACCTGATCCGAGGCGACACGCCGCTTGCGCCCGAGCCCGTTCCGTTCTATCGACACTCGTTTCTCACACGCTGACGAAGGGGTTCTCGATCCGCACACCGGCGATCGTCGAGCCGTGCGAGAGATCTTCCGTGACGAGGACGTCGCAACCGGCCTCTCGTGCGGCCGCGATGATGAGTCCGTCCCAGTAGGAGAGCCGTGCCTCGCGGCTGAGTCGAATGCCTTCGCGCACGACCCGCAGGTCGATCGCGACGATAGGGAGGCGTTCGAGGTCATCGACGTACGCCGCCGCCTCGGCTTCCGGCAGAGGCTGGGCGAGCCGTCGTGTGGCGACGGCGTAGAACTCGGAGAGCACCTGCGCGCTGAGCACGAGGTCGTCGGCCCGCTCCTCGAGCAACGCGGCGGCTCGACGACCTTTCTCGGGCTCGGACTGGTCGACCGCGTAAAGAAGGACGTTCGTGTCGACGAACGACCTCACGTGCGAGGCGGTCGATCCCAGCGGTCGTAGAGCTCCTCGCGTGTCCACGTCCTCCCACCAGGCCCGCTGGAGGCCTGGCTTTGCTCGGCACGCGCGAGAAACGCCATCACCGCCTCGTGCGCGCTCTCGGGGCGTGCGTAAGCGGTCAGGTACTCGCGCACGACCGCGTTCACCGAGGTGCCCTGCTCCACAGCTCGGATCCGCGCCGCGCGGAGCGTCTCCCCGTCGATCGCAAGTGTGAGGTTCGCCACGTAACCAGTGTAGCACGGGTTACGTGCATCTGAGGGCAGGATCCGACGGTACAGTCGTGCGCCGTGTACCCGGCGGTCGCGACATGAACGCAGTGCTCTGGACGGACGGCGGCGCGCGAGGCAACCCCGGCCCGGCAGCCTTTGCCTACGTGCTCGAGGCGGAGGACGGGACGGTGCTCGCGGCGCACGGGGAGACGATCGGTGTCGCGACGAACAACGTCGCCGAGTACTCGGCCCTCGTCGCCGGGCTCGGCCGTGCCGGCGAGCTCGGCGTCACGACGCTCGAGCTTCGCTCCGACTCGGAGCTGATGGTCAAGCAGATGCGCGGCGAGTACCGGGTCAAGAACAAGGATCTGCAGGGCCTCTTCCTGGACGCCTCCCGCGCGGCCCGCGCGCTCGGATCCGTCACCTACACGCACGTCCGCCGCGAGCACAACGAGCTCGCCGACCGGCTCGTGAACGAGGCGCTCGACGCGGCCACGACATAAGCGACCGATCCGCGCCAGCGGACTCCGACTATCTTCGCGTCCGAGACCTCTGCGAACGTCGCCGCAGGCGACATCGACGGTGGGCTGCTACCTACCCCTCGCGGATGCCGAGGACCAGGAGGTATGGCCGGGACATCGAGAGGCCGTCCTCGGTCTGCTCGCGCCGGAAGAGGTCGAGCAGCTCGCCCTCGAACGACTCCGCGCGCTCCGGCGGCAGTGCACCGAGCAGCGTCTTGATCGGCCCGAAGCCCTCGGAGAGCTCCGTCCACATCTCCTCGGCCAAGACTGCCTGCCACGGCGTGTCGTGGTCGGTGATCGTGAGCTCGAAGAAGCTCTTACCGAGGAGCGACTCGGCGTAGCCCGGCTCGCCCCACGAAGCGGCCACGCCCGCCCCGGGCGGTGGCGGGGGAGCATAGGAGCCGATGATCTGGAAGAATTCGTCGACCTCGCCGCCGGACGTCCAGGCGGTGAGGCCGAGTCGGCCGCCCGGCCGCGTCACACGCGCCAGCTCCGACGCAACCGCCTCGTGATCGGGTGCGAAGATCGCTCCGACCGACGAGGTCACGATGTCGAAGCTTTCGTCGCCGTATGGGAGCGCTTCGACATCACCCACCTCGAACGTGACCTCGGCACCGCGCTCGGCCGCCTGTCGGCGGGCCGTCTCGATCAGGACAGGCGAGAGATCCGAGCCCGTCACCTCAGCACCGGTCGCGGCCGCCATGAACGCCAGCTCGCCCGTACCGCAGCCGACGTCGAGCCAGCGGTCGCCGGAGCCTCCGTGTACGCCGGCGATCACCGCCCGGTGCATGTCGGCCAGCGTGTGCGCGATCCGCTCGAACGGGGCAGAGCCCCACATCGCCGCGTGACGTTCCTTGAGATCCTCGAAGGCCATCAACCGCTCCTTTCGCCCGCGTTCGACCTTAACGCCTCGACTCGCTCAGGTACAGGTGCCAGAGGAGCCGCGCGGCGCTCGCCCGGTGCGGACGCCAGGCCCCGCCGATCGTCTCGAGCTCGAGCGCTGACGGTCGCAACTCGAGCCCGCGCACGCGGCGAGCGGCCTCCTGCAGCGCGATGTCACCGACGGGCCAGACGTCCGGCCGTCGCAGCGCCGAGAGCAGATAGACGTCTGCCGTCCACGGGCCGATCCCGGGGAGCGCCACGAGCGCCGTCCGGACACCGTCGTCGTCCAGGGTCTCGAGCGCGGCGAGATCGAGCGAGCCAGTCTCCAGAGCGGTGGAAAGCGCACGGACGTAGCGGGCCTTCTGCCGGCTGAACCCGTCCGCGCGGAGCTCCTCGTCGGTCGAGCCCAGGATCCCGCCGGTCGTCAGGCTGCCGAGACGCGTCACGAGCCGGTCGTACGCCGCCCGCGCCGAGGCGAGGGACACCTGCTGCTCGAGGATCAGAAGGACGAGCGTCTCGAGCCCCGGCTCGCGGGCCCAGAACGCCGGGAGCCCGTGGGCGTCGACGATCGCCGCGAGCCCCGCGTCCGTCTCACAGAGCGCGGCTGCGGTGGCCGCAAAGGACGTTTCGTCGAGCACGCCCGTCACGCTACGTGCGCGGCCACGGTATGGTCTCGGCTCGATGGGCAGCGAGCGAATTTCCTCGATGCGGGCCGGCACGGCCCTGCTCGCGCTCGCGCTTCTACTTCCCCGCTAGGGGAAGAGCGACCGCACATACCCGCGCCGTGCTCCCGCACACACCGGGAGAGGTCTGCTCTCGCGAAGGAGAAGCCGTGCCCATGGACGTCCGTAAGTACCGCCCCTACGTCACCGTCGAGCTGCCCGACCGGACGTGGCCCGACGTCGTCCTCGAGCGCGCGCCGGCGTGGTGCTCGACCGATCTGCGCGACGGGAACCAGGCGCTCGTCAACCCGATGGACGGGCCACGCAAGCAGCGGTTCTTCGATCTCCTCGTGCGTCTGGAGGTCAAGGAGATCGAGGTCGGCTTTCCCGCCGCCTCCCAGGCGGACTTCGACTTCTGCCGGACGCTCGTCGAGCACGCCCTCGTGCCCGCCGGCACGACGATCGCGGTGCTCACCCAGGCACGGCCCGAGCTGATCGAGCGCACGTTCGAGGCAATCGAGGGCGCGCCACGGGCGATCGTCCACCTCTACAACTCGACCTCGGAGACGCAGCGCCGCGTCGTCTTCCGACTGGATCGCGAGGGGATCACGCGTCTCGCAGTCCGAGGCACGGAGCTCTGTCGGGAGCTTGCCGCGCAGACCGCGACGGCGATCGTCTTCCAATACTCGCCCGAGAGCTTCCATCACACCGAGCTCGACTACGCGCTCGAGATCTGCGAGGCCGTCGCCGAGGAGTGGGGCCCGACCCCCGACGAGAAGATGATCGTCAACCTGCCGACGACCGTCGAGGCCTTCCCGCCGAACGTCTACGCCGATCGGATGGAATGGTTCGCGCGGCACTTCACCCGCCGCTCGAGCACGATCCTCTCGGTGCACCCGCACAACGATCGCGGCACCGCGGTGGCGACCGCCGAGCTCGGGTTGATGGCCGGAGCGGAGCGGGTCGAGGGCTGCCTCTTCGGAAACGGCGAGCGCACCGGCAACGTCGACCTGATCACGCTCGCGCTCAACCTCCTCTCGCAGGGAATCGACCCGAAGCTCGATCTGAGCGAGCTCGACGAGGCGCGCCGGGTCGTCGAGGAATGCAACGAGCTGCCCGTTCATCCCCGGCATCCGTACGTCGGCGAGCTCGTCTACACCGCCTTCTCCGGCTCCCACCAGGACGCCATCAAGAAGGGAATGGACGCGCAGGAGCGAGCCGGAACGCCGCTCTGGGACGTCCCCTACCTCCCCATCGACCCGCGTGACGTGGGTCGGGACTACGAGGCCATCATCCGCGTCAACTCGCAGTCGGGCAAGGGCGGCGTCGCCTACCTGATGAAAGCCGAGCACGGTCTCGACCTCCCGCGCGGCCTCCAGATCGACTTCGCCCAGAAGGTGCAGGCGATCACCGACGCGCGCGGCGGAGAGCTGACGGCGGCGGAGCTCCTCGGCGCATTCACCGACCACTACCTCGGCGTCGACGAGCCCTACGGGCTGGGCTCGTACACCCACGAGAGCCGCGAGGAGGGCGATCGCCTCGTCGCTCAGCTGCGCGCGCCGGGCGAGGAGCTGGAGGTCGTGGGGGAGGGGAACGGCCCGATTGCGGCGCTCGTCCACGCGATCGGCGGCGTGCTCGGGCGCGAGGTCCACGTCCGCGACTACCACGAGCACGCGATGGCCCGCGGCGAGGACGCGACCGCCGCGGCCTACGTCGAGGTCGACGTCGACGAGGACGTGCTCTGGGGCGTCGGGATCCACCCGTCGATCGTCACTGCCTCTTTGCGGGCGGTCGTGAACGCTGTCAACCGGTCGCTCGCACTCCGTGGAGCGCGCGACGAGGCGATCGCCGCGTTCGACACGTGACAGCGGGTTTTTGGGTCACACCCGAGGGTAGGCCCTTGACAAGTCCTAACCGCAGGAGGAATCTGTATGAGCACTACTGGCTGGGTAGTTCTGGCAATCGTCGTGGGCGCCGCCGTGATCGGCGCCTTGGCGTTCAGCTCCTACTCACGCTCGCGGCGAACGTCGGGGCTGCGCGACCGCTTCGGCCCGGAGTACGACCGCACGGTCGATGAGTCGCGGTCGCGACGCCGCGCCGAGCGCGACCTCCGTGACCGCGAGGACCTGCACGCGTCGCTCGACATCCGCCCGTTGACCGACACCGCCCGCGAGCGGTACACCGAAGACTGGCAGCGGGCCGAGCGTCGCTTCGTCGACGATCCCGAGCTCGCCGCGCGTGAGGCCGACAGCCTCGTCCGCGGTGTCCTCGACGACCGCGGCTACCCGAGCGACGACTTCGATACACAGAGCGCGGCGCTGTCCGTCGAGCATCCAAGCGTCGTCCAGCGCTACCGCCACGGCCACGACATGGTGCATGACACCGACACCTCACCCGAGGTGCGCACCGAGAACCTCCGCAAGGCGATGGTCGACTTCCGCGTCGTCTTCGAGGAGCTCGTCGAGCCGGCCCACGACCGCGAGCCCGAGACGACCGACCGGTAAGCCCGTTGGTGGGGCGTCGGGGTACCACCCGGCGCCCCGGCTCTGTCGGAGCAAGAGCCGCTAGAGTTCCGGCTCCACGCGGATGTAGCTCAGTTGGCTAGAGCGTCTGCTTGCCATGCAGAAGGTCGAGGGTTCGAGTCCCTTCATCCGCTTCAAGAACCCGCTGGAAACGGCGGGTTTTTCTTTGGGGCGATCCCCGGTGTGTCCACCCGGGGTGGTGGCGATAGTCAGCCTTTAGTCAGCCTCCGATGCTGGCG
>JACDBY010000080.1 GCA_013694685.1 Actinomycetota bacterium | reverse complement strand
GTCCACTGCTCGTCGAACGAGATCGAATGACGAGGGTAGGTACTGCCACTCGTCGATCAGGATCGGAGGTATCCCCTCCAGCAGGCGGGCGGGATCGGCCGCCAGCACGGACCGCTCTGCCGGGTCGTCGAGGCGATGAACAGTCGACGCGCGCTGCAACGCGGTGAAGGTCTTGCCAACGCCCTTCGCGCCTTCGAGCGCGATGGCCGCGAGCGCAGGCACGAGCTCGTCGAGCTCCTGGTCGACGATCCGTCCGCGATAGCCGTCCGAGTTGATCTCCACCCAGAGTATCTTACAAGAAAGACGGTCTGTAGCAAACAAAAAAGACGGTGTATAGCAAACAGATAGGACACTCTTTGGGCTACAAGTCTGCTGTGCCGGCCAACCACGTGTGCAAGAGACCTTGCGGAACTGGGGAAGCCCAGAAAGAAGACAACGCGCAGACTCTCTCGCTCACGGCTGTGTCGCGGCTAGAGTCGGCCCCATGGAGCTGATCCACACGTGCTACCGCATCACCGATCCCGAGCGGTCGGTCTCGTTCTACGAGGCGCTCGGACTCGAGAAGCGCCGGGAGCTGCCGATCCGCGACGAGGCGATGAACTACTTCCTGGGCGTTCCCGGCAAGCCGCAGCCGGAGCTTGAGCTGACCCACAACTTCGGTGTCGACTCCTACGAGCTCGGCACCGCGTACGGGCATGTCGCGCTCACCGTGGACGACATGGAAGCGACGCTCGCGGCGCTCGCCAAGAAGGGCATCGAGCCGGAACGCCCGCCCTACTCGGTGCGGGAGGGCGGCTCGCTCCTCTGCTTCGTCCGCGACCCGGACGGTTATCGCATCGAGCTGATCGAGCGGTCGGACTACTAGTTTGTTCGCGAAGCAGGAATCCGCCCACGCGGATTCCTGCCGCTTGATCCCCACCCACGGCACGGCGCGACGCGGCCTAGGCCCCACGAACGAAGCGCGCGATGCGCGCTCCAACCGCCTCGCCGCAGTCCTCCTGGAGGAAGTGCCCACCGCCGGCAACGATCTCGGCCGGGAGCGCACCGGGGATGTGCTGTGCGAGCCGTTCGGCGTGCTCGGGTGAGAAGACGCGGTCCGAGTCGGAGAAGAGGACGAGGGCCGGCTTCTCCCAGCGCGCAAGGCGACCGCGAACCTCGACCATCGCCGCAGCCGAGGGATGGCCCGTCTCGGTCGGCACGAGCTCGGGAAACGCGAGGGCACCGGTCTTGGCTTCGGGCACCGGGAACGGCGCGTCGTAGGCCGCGAGCACCGCGTCCGCGAGGGGCGTCACACACGAGGCCTGCACGAGCCGGCTCGCGGTGAAGTCCGGCCCGGCGCGACGGACGAGCTCACGGAAGCGAAGCCACAGCTCCGACGGAGCACCGACCCCGACGCCCGTGTTCAGGAGTACGAGGCGGTCGAAACGATCGGGCTCCTCGACGGCCAGCCGGAGCCCGATCGGCCCACCCCAGTCGTGGACGACCAACGTCAGCCGTCGCAGGTCGAGCTCGCGCACGACGCCCCTGAGCCACCGGGCATGGGCGTCGTAGCTGTACTCGGACGGGGTGCGTGGCTTGTCGGACCGCCCGAAGCCGACGAGATCGGGCAGGACGACCCGCCCGACACCGGCGAGCGCGGGAACGAGCTTGCGATAGAGAAACCCCCACGCCGGCTCGCCGTGGAGCAGGAGAATCGGGTTACCCGCCCCCTCCTCGACGTAGTGGAGCCGCAGGCCGTCCTGGACGAGGTACCGGGGCGTGCATGGCCAGTCGCGGAGGGCGGCGAAGCACTCGTCCGGCGTCCGGTAGCCGCGCGTCACGGGCTCGACTCTACGGTGGCTCAGGACCAGGTGGGCGATCTGTTACGATATATCGCGATACACCACGAAAGGAGTTCCACATGACGGCCTACGTCATCACATCAGGACGCTGCAGCGACGAGCGCGTCCACTTCATGACCGGGCGCCGCGGTCATCGCCGCCACCGCGGGTCGCGCCACGGCTTCGGCCGGCGCGCGGGGCGCGGCGACATCCGCGCCGCGATCCTCGTGCTGCTCGCCGAGCAGCCGATGCACGGCTACCAGATCATCCAGGAGCTCGCCGAGCGAACGGGTGGCGTCTGGCAGCCGAGCCCCGGCTCGGTCTACCCGACACTCCAGCAGCTCGAGGACGAGGAGCTCGTCCGCGAGACCGCCTCGGAGTCCGGAAAGCGCGTGTACGAGCTCACAGACGCCGGTCGCGAGCGGGCGACAGAGACGACGGCGCCATGGTCTGCTGTCGCCGGCGAGAGCGACGACGCACTCGTCGCCCTACGTGACCTCGCCCAGCAGGTCCTCGCGGCCACACGCCAGGTCGCACACGCAGGCAACGCCGAGCAGCTGGAGGCGGCCCAGGGCATTCTCCGCGATGCCCGTCGCGGCCTCTATCGACTGCTGGCTGAGGAGGACTGACCGAGTGGACCACCGTGGGAGGGCCTCGGCCCTGCCACGAGCCCGGCCGATCAGGCGAGCCCGCTCAGACGCCCCAGGTCGATCAGGAGTGTTCCGTGGAGCGGCCGGTGGAGCGTGCCGCGGTGGTCGGCTGTGCGCACGACCACGTCGAAACCCACGACCTGTGCGTGGTCGAGCGCCGCGACGACGTCCGCCACGGTCTCGGGTCTCGCCACGGCGGCCGGTCGCTGACCGCCGAGGAGGCCCCAGGCGCGGCGAACGTCGTCCCAACCCGGATCACCTGGGAAGACGAACATGGCGGTGGAGGCGGTCGGTGTCAGGTCGGCGAGCTTCGGCACGGCGTTGTCCCTTTCCGGGAGGGTCTCGAGGTCGATCCACTATCGCGCCGGAGCTCCTGGGTCGTCGTTCGGC
>JACDBY010000059.1 GCA_013694685.1 Actinomycetota bacterium | reverse complement strand
GCAGCGATCGACAGAGTGGCGGACATGAGCTCCTCGACCCGCTCGCTCCTCTGGCTCCTCGGCAGGAGCGCACGCGACGTTCGCGGAGACAGCCCGACGCTCGGAATCGAGAACCAGCTCATCAAGGGGATCCTGTGGCATCGCCTGCACCGCGGTCCGGATCCGCTCTCTAACGGGTCATGATGAGCACACCCGGTCGTTGGACGGGGTTCCGGATCGCCGAACTCGCCATCCTCACGGCCTTCGCGGTGTTCCTGCTCCGAAACGCGCTCGCCTACCCCTTCATCGCCGGGATCGACGCTTCCGAGCACCGAGCCTACGCGTGGGATCTTGCTGTGAACGGACAGCTGGGCACGTCGGGGAGCTACTACACGCCGCCCGGCTGGTACGTGCTCGCCGGCGAGCTCCTGAAGCTCGGCGACCAGCTCGATCTGTCGGAGGTCGAGCTCCCGGCGCAGCTCCTCTCGGCGGCGCTCGTGGTCGGGAGCGCGATCCTCCTGCTCGCTGCGACCGAGCGTGTGTTTCCCGGCCGGCCCTGGGTACGTCTCTGGTCGCTGGCGATCTTCTGCACGTGCCCCGCCGTGGTGAAGCCTGCGGCGATGCTCCATCCACAGCCACTCGTCCTCTTCCTGACGCTGCTCGCGCTCGTCGGGCTCGTGTCGCTCCTCGCCGCGCCGAGGTGGACGCTCCAAGCGGGAATCGCGCTGGGGCTCGCTCTCGGGAGCGCGCAGCTCGTGCGCTCGGTCGGGCTCTGGGTCTACGCCGTCGCCGCTCTCGCGATCGCCGTCGCCGTCGTCGTCGGCACGCGCGGGACGCGGCGTCGCATGGCCGCGGTCGGAGCCACGGCATTGGTGATCGGCGCTCTCGTCCCGCTCCCCTGGTACGTCTACCTCCAGGTGGAATACGGCGATCCTGTCTTCGGCGGCCGGCCGGAGATCGTCCAAGGCGCCCCCGAGCCGGGTGGCACAACGCGTGCGGGTACGCCGATCCGGCTCCCGACCGCGACCGCGCCCGCCGAGCCTCGCGCGGCGCGTGCGCCGCTCTCGTTCTTCACCGCGACGGGGCTGCCCGAGTCGATCACACATCCCTATCGCGGCAGGGGCGAGGAGCCGTTCGCCGCGATTCTCCTCGCCGACACGTGGGGTGACTACTTCGGCGAATGGAGCTGGGGGATGCCGACGGCGGCGCTCGACCCTCCCGATCGACAACGGCTCGTGGTGCAGGGGATCGTCGGTGTGTTGCTGACATTTGTCTCGCTGACCGGGCTCGTCGCGCTCGCCGTCCTCGTCGGACGCTCTCTCCGGCAGCGGCTGCGACAGCTCCCGATCGTCGTGCTCCCACTGGTCGCCGTGGCCTCGCTCGTCCTGTACGCCTGGCGGTACCCCTCAGCTGACGACGACACCGTCAAGGCGCTCTTCCTGCTTCCCGCTGCGCCCGCGTTCGCAATGGGATTCGGGTTCGCCACCGACGTCGTCCGGTCGGCGCTCGGGCGAGACGCGAAGGTCGTGCTCGGAGCGGCGCTCGCAGGCCTGCTTCTCGTGTGCGCCCACTTCGGCCTCGCATGAGCGGGGGATCCGAGCGCACGGTCGTTGTCCTATCGGCGCTCGTGCTCGCGGGTCTCGCCGGGGTCTGGGTGGGGGGTTGGGCCGTCCGCGAAGCACGTGACGTCGATCCCACGGCGCTCGCGCTTGTCCTGGCCTGCCTTCAGAACCAGCGCGGCCTCACGGTCTCGTCCCCCGCGCGCGATCCGCTCGCGGCCGCGGCGCCGCGCGGGTCGCTGACGACCACGATCGAAGGAAACACGGTCACCGTCTCGCTCTGGAACGACGCGGGGGCTGCGGAGGAAGCGGTGGGCACCTACGCGAGGCTGACACCCGAGGACGTCACGCAGCGGGCGATCGCCCGCGCCGACAGCGCCTTCCTCTGGGCGATGCCCCCGACCGGCTCGCAAGCACCTGCCGTCTACGGCTGCATGCCCTGAGACTCGACCGGCTGTCCAGCGAGCATCCAGCGCAGAAGGCGCCTGGACGGCTCGATTCTCCGACGCTCGCGGAGGATCTCGGGTAGCTCGAGCGCGATCCTGGCAAGCGCGGGAGCGATCAGCGACGGATGTCGCGGAAGGCGCAGGAGCTCGCCGAGCACCACCCGCGCGACGGCCTCCAGGGGAAGGCACTTCAGGGCGAAACGGAGGAGGTTGTGGTGCGAGGATCGGATCCTGCTCGCGAGAACGCCGGACTCACGTGTCGCCGTCCCGACGTGGTGGCGCAGCGTCGCCTCCGGGACGTAGACGCTGCTCCAGCCGCGGCTCCACGCGCGCCAGCACAGATCGAGATCCTCGAAGTCCATGAACATCGTCTCGTCGAACCCGCCGAGCTCGAGCAGCCTGTCGCGGCGGACGAGCATCGCCCCACCGTTCGCGCTCAACGTCGGGACAGACGTGTCGGCTGCCCCACGCAGCTCGAGCCGGAAGCCGGGCAGCGGTTGGCGGGCAAGCGGTCCACGCCGCAGCGACGCCCGACCGTGGACGAGGTCCATCCCGTTCCAGCTGAGCTGGCGCGGATCGGCTGCAAAGTGTCGCGGGCTCGACGCCAGCTCGTGCACGAGCAGCTCGAGACAGTGCCGGTCGAGCGCGACATCGTTGTTCAGAAGGAGCACGAGCTCGGAGCGAGCCGCCCGTGTCCCCTCGTTGTACAGGTAGCCGAGCCCACGGTTCGGCCGCCGGAGCACGACCGCCCCATGGCTCTCCGCGATGCGCGGGCCGAGCCGAGAGGGGCCGGCATCGACGACCGTCAGCTCGGCGGGGAGGTGCGTCTGTGCTCGAACGCTGAGCAGGCACGCGTCGAGCACGTCGTCGCCCGCATAGTTCGCGATGACGACCGCGACGTCAGGCTTCACGGTCGAGCGCGTCCATCGCGGACGCGAGGGCTGCTCTGAAACGCTCGATGCCGTAGGCCTCGACAACATGTCGGCGCGCCGCCCGGCGCATCGAGACAAGCGCGGGCTGGTCGTCGAGGAGGCTGACGACGACGTGAGCGAGCTCGGTCTCGTCGAAGCCGTCGAGGACGGCGCCTCCGCCCGAGAGGCGCACGGTCTCCTCGGGGCCTCCGCAAGGCGTGGTCACGACCGGGACACCGCAGGCGAGCGCCTCCGCTGCGACGATGCCGAACCCCTCCTGCACGGAGGGAAGGACGAGGAGCCGGGCGTCTCGCACATGACGTGCGACATGACTCACCTCCCCGACGCTCTCGACACCCGCCGGAAGTCTGTGCTTGGGAGGACGCCCAACGAGTCGCAACTCGAGGTCCGGCATCGTCTCGCGTACTTGGGCGAATGCACCGAGCAGCAACGCGACGTTCTTGCGCGGGTCGTCCGCACGTCCGACGAACACGATTCTCGGCGGCATGGAGGCCCACTCGTCCTCGTCGAGCGGGACGAACCGGGTCGTGTCGACCGGGATCGGCAGTACGTCCACCCGCGCGGAGCCGCCGGCCACGGCCTCGACCTCGCGGGCGATCGACTCCGTCGGCGCGAGGACGATCCTCGCGTGTTGGAGAACAGCTCGTTCCCAGCGCCGAAGCACGACGCCGTTCGTCTGCACGGACAGGCGCCGAAGCGCGTCGAGCCCCGGCAGCCGTCCTCGCTGCTCGGCATCGTAGGTCGTCCCGATCCAGCAGCCGTAGGGCCGCCCGGAGCGGAGCGCAGGCAGTCCGTAGAACGCGACCGTCGCACTCACCCACACGGAGCGCGCCCGCGCGACTGTCGGTGTGAGCCTCCTCGACGCAAACGCGATGCCGGCGGAGTCGATGCGGCCGAATCTCGACTGCGCCTCCATCGCCGTCACGTTCCGCAGGGGGAACGGCCCGGCGAGCGGGGGTCGTCGCGCGTGCAGCACCGTGGGTCGGCGACCGATCGCCTGGGTGCCCTCGACGAACGCGCGGAGCTGCGACAGCGCGCCGCCGCCGAATCTCGGATCCTGGGTGACGACGGCCACGTCCGGTGAGACCGGCTTCGTGTCCGCTTGCCCCATCGCGTCAAGCGTACTGCTCGCGGCTCCGGTCACAGCCCGTCTCGCCCGGCGGACGTCTCCTCCCGTCACGCAGTCGGTCGAGCGAGGCTCCGGAGGCCCTCCTCGAGCGATCGGGGCCGGAACCGAAGGTGGTCGACCGCATCCTCGGAGATCCGAGGCTTCGGAGCCAGCAGGCGTGCCACCTGATCGGGATAGACCGGGAGCGGCAGAAACCGTCCCAGCGCCGCGACGAGCCTGACCGCGGTCAGGGGCAGATCGACGATCGAGCTCGCCGACTCGAACGCCGTGACGCAGGACTCGGCGAACGCGCGCAACGTGAGGCAGTCGCCGGCCAGGGTGTATGTCTTGCCGACGGCTCGCTCGTTCTCCAGCGCTTCGACCAGCGACGGCACGACGTCGTCGAAGTGGGCGGGGCAGATGACCTCGGTGTCGGCGGCGACGAGCGGTATCGCCTTTCCGGCCCGCGCGAGCCCGATGATCCGGTCGACGCCCTCGGAGCCGCCCGCCCCGTACATCTCGGGGAGTCGGACGATCGTGTAGTCGAGCCCCGAGGCGGCGACCGCGGTCTCCGCGGCGTTCTTCGAGCGGCTGTACGCGCCACCTTCGGGCGAGATGGCTCGGGTGCTGGCGAGCACAAAACGGCTCGCACCCGCCGTGCGCGCTGCGTCCACGAGGTTCACGGTGCCGACGCGGTTGATCTGGTCGTAACGCCTCGGGTTCCGCGAATGGGTCAGCGCCGCGAGATGGAGAACGGCGTGAGCGCCCTCCACTGCGCGCGTCAGGGACGAGGCGTCCTCGAGGCTGCCCCGCACGTGCTCGTCCGCGAGGGCGACTGCCGTGCGATGCACCAGCGCCCTGACCGTCCAGTCTCGCGTCACGAGCGCCGAGCACACCGGCCGCCCGAGGGTGCCGGACGCCCCCGTGACGAGGACGACCCGCCGGCTCACCGCGCCCCGCGCCGCCGGTAGCGGCTCATGTTGACGAGGAACTCCCAGATGGCGGAGGGCCGCACGAGCGAGGCGCGCTCGGCGTTCCGCAGGAACCGCACGGGCAGCTCGTGGATCTCGAGTCCGAGCTCGCGCGCCGCGAGGACGATCTCTGCGTCGATGAACCAGTCGTCCGAGGTGAGCGTCATGCGCTTGTAGGCGGCTCGGGTGAGGCCCTTTGGCTTCCCGTTGACGTCCCACAGCCCGCGGGTGCGGAACAGGAGGCGGAAGAGCGTGTTGTAGCCGATCGAGACGACCCGCCGGTAGAGCCCGTCCTCGCGCAGGACACGGCGTCCCTTCCCGACGTCGGCCCCGGTGCGCCGCATCTCGCGGTACAGCTTCACCGCGTCCGAGACGGGGTTCTGCGCGTCGCCGTCGATGACGATCAGGTAGCGACCCGTCGCGGCCGCGAGACCGCTGCGCATGTCCCAGCCCATCGCGCCGCCCTTCTCGCCCGCGACGACCCGCACCTCCGGGCGCGTCCACGCGAAGGTCGTGACGTAGCCGGGTGTCGAGTCTCCGTCGCCCGGCCAGTGATTCGCCACGAGGACGAGCTCGAACGTCTCCCCGGTCGCGACGAGCTGACCGAAGAGGGGCTCGATCACGCGGAGGATGCTCTCGCCGGCCCGGTAGCAGAGGACGATCACGGAGAGCTCGGGCGCCCGTTCGTCGGTGGGTTGCGTCGTCCCGGTCACGCCGGACTCGGCCGGCCAGCGACGACGTACTGCGCGCCGATCGGAAGCGCGCCGAGCCACGCGTCGATCGCTCGCGCCACCCGCCTCTCCGACGGGAGCACGAGGATGTGCCGCCGCTCGAGCCGACCGAGCCCTGCGCCTCGCATGAGACGCTCGGCCTCGCGGGCGGAGAGCAACAGCGCGTCGTCGTCGAACGCGCAACGGCTGACGACGAGCCGGGTCAGCGGGTTCAGCGGGTTGTGCTCGCCGATCACGACGAGGCCGCCCGCCCGGGTGACGCGTCGCATCTCACCGACGAGGAGCGGCCGCTCGCGTGGCGGGACATGGTGCAGCACGCAGAAGGCGAACACGACCTCGAAGGCGCCGTCGTCGTATGGCAGCCGGCCCCCCGAATAGGAGTCGTAGCGAGCGCCCGGGTTGCGCTCGGCGGCGCGCTCGAGGAGGGCCTCCGAAAGGTCCACGCCGGTGACCCCGCGGAAGACCGGGAGTAGCTCGGTGTCGGTCGAGCCGATCCCGCACCCCACGTCGAGCACGTCGAGGACCCCCGGATCGCCGAGGTGCCGGTGGGTCAGCTCGAGGAGCGCGCGCGCCTTCGCGCGCGTGAAGAAATCGGCATCCTGCCCCGAGCCGCGAAGCGCGCGTCCGAGATCGGCCTCGTAGCTCGTCCGGAAGCGGTTGAAGCTCTGCATCGGGCGGGGACTTCGGCGCCCCATGAGCATCGCGGGGAGTCTAGGCGCAGCCTCCGACGGGCTTCCGGCAGTCCACAGCGTAGGATCGAGCGCTCGTGGTCGCGCGGAGCCGCCTCCTCTCGAGATCGGGCGCGGCGACCGCAGCGGTCGCGGCGCTCGTCGTGGTCGCCGCGCTCGTCGTCCAGGTGAGCGGCCCGAACCAGGCGGCGCACTTCGCGCTCGTGCGGGCGCTTGCGGACGGAACGGCCGAGATCGACCCGCGCGAGACGATCGACGCCTCGTACGTCGACGGTCGGTTCTACGCCGCCAAGGCTCCCGGGCTCGCCCTCTTCACGCTGCCCTGGTACGGGGCCCTACGTGCCATCGGACTCCAGGACGGCTCGCTCGCCTCGGAGACCGAGTACCGAGACCGGCTCTGGGAGCTCGGTCTCTTCGGATCAGTGCTCCCGTTCGCAGTGCTGCTCGTGCTCGTCGTCCTCACGGTCGATCGGCTGGCCGGCGGGTGGGGGCCGCCGACCGCGGTGCTCCTCGGAGGAGGAACGCTGCTGCTGCCCTTCGCGACACTCTTCTTCGACCACGTCCTCGCGACGGCGCTGGGGTACGGCGCGTTCGCCACGCTCCTCCTCGCACGCGATGGGCCATCGAGCCTCCGCCGAATCGCACTCGCCGGGCTCCTCGCAGGGTTCGCCATCGTGGTCGAGTTCCCGCTCGCGCTCGTCGCGCTCGTCGTGGGTCTGTACGCGTGTGTCGGATCGGATCGCGTGCGACGGCTGGCGTTCTACGCGATTGGCCTGCTCGCGGGGCTCGTGCCACTCTTCGCGTACAACACCTGGGCCTTCGGCTCACCCGTCCGGCTGAGCTACACGAACGCGCTCGAGGCCGAGCTGAGTGGCGGCGAGCCGATCGTCGGAGCGAACGACGAGGGTTTCTACGGCGTCGGCCTGCCCGAGCCTCGGGCTGCCCTCTCGCTCCTCGTCTCGGAGAAAGGCCTCGCGGTGGTGACACCGGTCGCGCTCGTCGCGCTCGCCGGACTGCCGCTCCTCTGGCGCGCGGGGCGGCGCGCCGAGGCGCTCGTTTGCGGTGCGGTGCCCGCGCTCTTCCTCGCCTACAACGCCGCCTACTACCTGCCCTTCGGCGGTCAGGGCCCCGGGCCACGCTTCCTCGTCGCGGCGCTGCCGTTCCTCGCCCTGCCTCTCGCGTGCGCGCTACGCGCT
>JACDBY010000039.1 GCA_013694685.1 Actinomycetota bacterium | reverse complement strand
TCGCAACTCGTCCGGCGACTCGACGAGGACGAGCTCGAGCGTCGGCCAGACGTGGCCCTCGAGGAGATGTCCGCCCCAGGCCGTGCCGTCGGCTTTGCCAACGACGACGTGCGCGTGCACCTGCGGTTCGCCGTCTTTGACGGCGATGTCGGGCTAGCAGCGGCTGTGCCGCTGCTGACTTCCTGTGGACGCGACGCCGAGCCTGTGCGTGTCGGCGCCCGGGGAGCAGCTTGTTCGCGGTGTGCGACGCCTGTGCTGCCAGCCTGAGGAGCGGTGGACGATCCGTAACGGCGCGTCGGCGGATGTTTGCCGCAAGCGCCGGCAGTAAAGCCATAGCGAGATGGAGGCCTAAGCACCATCCCGAATTTCACCCGAAACGGAGGTGTCTACAACGACCAGCTATCCACGCAAACTGCTCGTCCTCACGGCTGTGGTGCTCGCACTGGCTCCCGTGGCCGGCGGGTGTGGCGGGGGCGGCGACGAGGCGGAGCCGGAGCAACCGACGACGACGGAGACCGGCGGGGCAGGAGAGACGACCCTCCAGCTCGCCGCGGATCCGGGGGGAGCCTTGAAGTTCGACAAGGAGACGCTCGAAGCGCCGGCTGGCACGACCTCGATCGAGTTGGCGAACGAGTCGTCCCTCCCGCACAACGTCGCCATCGAGGGCGGGGACGTCGACGAAGAGAGCGAGACGGTCACGAATGACTCGACCTCGCTCACGGTCGAACTCGAGTCCGGAACCTACACGTTCTTCTGCTCGGTGCCCGGCCACCGGGAGGGCGGGATGGAGGGAACGCTGACCGTCGGCTGACCAGCGCCGGTGGGCAACCTGCGGTCAGGTCGGCAGCGGTCGCGCCTCGGGTCCTGCTGCGCGCCACAGACCGAA
This sequence comes from Actinomycetota bacterium, assembly GCA_013694685.1. Lineage (GTDB taxonomy): Bacteria > Actinomycetota > Thermoleophilia > Gaiellales > Gaiellaceae > Gaiella. Next base: position 1,606 of record JACDBY010000039.1, on the reverse strand, counting down.
CGCAGCTCGCTGCTCCTCGGTCAGAGTTGGCCGACCTGCCGTGCGCCCGCTCCCCGTACATCCTGACTTGAGACGCACGACGAGCAAGAACGTGAGCGTCCCAGTCACAGCGGCTGAGCAGCGCGACGCCCAGTTCAAACGCGCGGGGTGTGCCTCTGCGCGATCGCCCCTGCCTCGCCTACTTTCTCGACGACGGTAAAGCGCTCGTTCTGCTCGAGGAAGCGGTCGAACTCATCGATCTCAGGCAAGACCCCAGTGAGCGCGGAAAACCGGTCAAGCGCTCGGCGCCAACGGACGTGCGTCGCAGGTTCATAGACAGGGCGGAATCTGGACACATTTCCCCGACCGGCTCGCCGCCGCGGCGAGCGTCCTGGCCGGGCGCAGAGCAGCGCGAAGCTCGGCGGCGTCGTCCCACGGGTGTTTCCGTGCCGGCGATCTCCTGGCTGGTCTCGTGGCGCTTGCCGACGGCGAGGACGACATCGCCGGGCTTGGCGACGCGTGCGGCGAGCTGGAGTGCGCGACGCCGGTCGAGTTCGACGCGCACGTGGGCGCGCCGGGGGGCGGGAACGCCGCTCAGCATCGTCGCGACGATCGAGCGCGGGTCCTCCGAGCGCGGGTTGTCGGAGCTGAAGATCGCCGTGTCGGCGGTGGCGATAAGCGCGCCCAGGGCGGGCCGCTTCTGCCGGTCTCTGTCGCCGCCGCAGCCGGCGACAACGATCAACCTCCCGTCAGGCCTCAGCCGGCGAGCGGTCGCGAGCGCGAGCCGCAGGGCCTCGGGAGTGTGCGCGTAGTCGACGATGCCGAGCACACGGCCGGAAACGATCCGTTGCATGCGGCCGCGCGCGCCGTGAAGTCGGGGGATTGCCGCGGTGATGGGCTCGAGGTCTTCGCCAAGCAGCGTGGCGGCGGTGGCCATGGCGGCGAGGTTGCTCGCGTTGTGCTCACCGACAAGGTGGGTGTGCGCGCGGAAAGGCCCGAGCCGGATGTCCATGCCGCGCTCGTCGCAGCGCTCAACCGACCAGGGCAGGAGCGTCTTGGGGCCGGTGCCGTAGAAGGCGCCGCGCGCCCGGGTGGTCGCGACCATGAAGCGGCCGCGCGCATCGTCTGCGTTCGTCAGCGCGAACGCGGAGGCGGGAAGCTCGGCGAGGAAGCGCTGCTTGACGTCGGCGTAGGCCTCGATTGTGCCGTGGTAGTCGAGGTGGTCGTGGCCGAGGGTGGTGAAGCGCATGGGACGCAGCCCGAGCGGAAATCCCAACAAAGGGTGGGATCCGATAGCGGGGCGGGCATGAACCTGCAATGCCGCAACGTCGTCGACTCCGGACGTCAAGTATTTGACGGTTCTCGGGCAGCAGAAGGGCAACAAACGCTGGGAATCAAGACTGATCAACCGTGCGTAAACCAGACCCTAGAGGGTCCCAACGCCGCATGAATAGAGCGATTGTGCGCCGATCGTCGCGAATCGTCGTCTTCGTGGAACAAGCCTGTCACGCCGGAGGTCGCGGGCTCGAGTCCCGTCGCTCCCGTCTCTCGAAGTACCTGCAAACTTGCCGATTTCGCTTCTATCCGATTAGACGTGGGCAGAGGCCGGTCTGGACTTCGCGTCCCG
>JACDBY010000037.1 GCA_013694685.1 Actinomycetota bacterium | reverse complement strand
CCGTCGAACCGGATCACCTCCATCCGGTCGAGCAGCGGTCCGGGGATCGAGTCGACCACGTTCGCGGTCGCAATGAAGACGACCTCGGAGAGATCGAGCTCGAGATCGAGATAGTGGTCGCGGAACGAGTGGTTCTGCGCTGGGTCGAGCACTTCGAGCAGCGCCGACGAAGGGTCGCCGCGCCAGTCGGCGCCGACCTTGTCGACCTCGTCGAGCAGGATCACGGGGTTCATCGTCCCCGCGTCGCGGAGAGCGCGGACGAGCCGGCCGGGCAGCGCGCCGATGTAGGTTCGGCGATGGCCGCGGATCTCGGCCTCGTCGCGAACGCCGCCGAGTGACATGCGTACAAACTCACGCCCGAGCGCACGCGCGATCGACTCACCGATGGAGGTCTTGCCGGTACCGGGCGGGCCGACGAGGGTCAGGATTGCGCCCGAGCGCTTGTCCGGCTCGATCCCGCGCGCCTCGCGCAGCTTGCGGACGGCGATGTACTCGACGATCCGGTCCTTCACGTCGTCGAGCCCCTCGTGGTCCGAGTCGAGCACCTCACGCGTGCGGGTGGGGTCGAGGCGGTCCTCGGAGCGCGTTCCCCACGGCACCGCGAAGATCCAGTCGAGGTAGTTGCGGATCATCGACGCCTCGGGCGAGCTGTCGCCCTGCCGCTCGAGGCGGGCAAGCTCACGCTCTGCCTGCTCGCGGACGGGCTCCGGCAGCTCGGCCTGCTCGAGCTTGCTCCGGTACTCGTCGACGACGGACGCGTCATCCTCGCCGAGCTCCTTACGGATCGACTCCATCTGACGCCGGAGGATGTACTCGCGCTGCTGCTTCGCGGCGCCCTCCTCGACGTCGTCGCGGATACGCCGGCGCACCTGCATCTCGGCGAGCCGCTCTCGCTGGAGCCCGATCGCGAGCTCCAGACGCTCCTTGACGTCGAGCGTCTCCAGGAGCTCGACCTTCTGTTCGAAGGTGAAGTCGGGCGAGTACCCGACGGTGTCGGCAAGCGCGCCGGGGTCGGTGATCGAGCGCACGAAGGCCGAGATGCGACCATCGTCGCCGCGCAGCTCGAGGATCTCCTCGACGGTCGCGCGGTACTCGCGCTCCAGCTCGCGCGTGCGCGTGTCGGCCTCGTCACTGTCGGGCCGCTCCTCGACCTGCACGCGCAGTGCGCCGAGCGCATCGGTCTCAGCGGCGCCCGCGATGGCGCGGTGCAGGCCGCTGAGCGCGACTGCGCGGCCACCGCCCGGCAACCGCACTCGGTCGGTCACCTCGGCAACGGTGCCGACGCTCGCGTAGTGGTTCTCGTGGCGGGGGACGAGCAGCACGCGCGCCTCCGAGCCGACGTCCACCGTCAAGGTCACGTTCATGTTCGGGAAGACGACGATGTCCTCCAGAGGTACGAGCAGCATCGTGCTCAACACATCACTCCTTCAGCCGGTGTCATACCAGCATCAACTACAAAAAGGATACCGGTATTCCCAGTTGTCGTTGTGTTGCCGGTCCACTAAACCTGCGTATGATCGGACCCATGCCGAGGGCTACACCGCTGGCCGCTAGGAACGACACCCCGAAGGTCGGCGCACGCGTCCGCTCGCTGCGGCGCGAGCGCGGGCTGACGATCGAGCAGCTGGCCGCAGCAACGGCGCTGACGAAGGGTTTCATCAGCCAGCTGGAACGCGACCGCACCGCGCCGTCGCTCTCGTCGATCGCCCGTATCTGCGACGCGCTGGGGGTGCGACTGAGCCATATCTTCGAGCGCGAGCCCGATCACGCGCTCGTCCGCAGGAACGAGCGCGTCCCGGTGGAGACTGCGTTCTCGACCGGGAGCCACCTGCTTTCCTCACGCGACGAGGAGCGCTTTCAGGCGATCGAGTCCGAGGTGGCGCCGGGGGCCGGTGCCGGCGACGATCTCTACTCGCTCCCAGGCGAGATGGAGTTCGTCTACGTCCTCGAGGGAGCGCTCGAGATCCAGGTCGCAGAAGAGACGCACGTGCTCGAGCAGGGAGACGCGCTCACCTACCCGCTCTCGAAGC
>JACDBY010000019.1 GCA_013694685.1 Actinomycetota bacterium | reverse complement strand
GCTGTGTCGGCTGCGATGGCCGGCGCTGCGCAGACGGATCGGACGGCACACGAGGCGAAAGCACCCGTGTTGCCGAAGCTGCCCGCCGAGATCGCGAGCCGCAAGCGGCTCATCGTCGGGGTCAAGTGCGATACCCCGCCATTCGGGTACCTGGACGTCCGGGGCAAGAACGCCGGCGTCGACGTGGAGATCGCGAAGCAGTTCGCCCGCTACGCGTTCGGTCGGGCGCAGCGTCTGACGTTCGTCTGCGCACCGCCGGCGGTCCGGGAGCCGCTGCTGACGAACGGTCGTGTGGATCTCGTCATCTCGACGTTCACCTACACGTCCGATCGTGACACGCGGATCGACTTCTCGAGGCCTTACTACAACGCATCGGGGAGGTTGCTCGTCAGGAATGATTCGCCGATCAGAAGCCTCGCGGACATCCGCGGTAGGAAGGTGGCGACGACCAGCGGCTCGGTCTACGACCGTTGGATGAAGCGGTGCTTCAGCGGCACCGAGGTCGTGGTCGTGGACAGCGTCACGAACGCCGTCCTCGCGTTCAACCAGGGTCGGGTCGACGCGGTCATGTTCGATGACACCTCACTCGCCCTGATCGCGGCCACCAACCCCGCGGCGAAGTTGACCGACGATCTGTTCCAAGAAGGCCCGTACGGCATCGGCATCAAACAGGGCAATGTCGAGCTCAAGCGGTGGGTCGACGCGCGACTCAACCTGATGAAGAGGAAGGACCTCTTCCAGCCGATCATCCGGAACAACCTCGCGCCGCGCTTCCTGACGGCGTTCTCGAAGAACATCCTGCGACCGAACAACGACTTCGCCTACCGAGCGGCCGGGCGGCCGAGCCTCGACACGGTGTGCCCATAGCCTGACCTGGCATCACGGGTGGTGGCCGCGGTCACGCGGTCGCCACCCGCTGCTCCCCATGCTGCTTGTCACTTACGACCTGTGGGCGTTCGTGTCGGAAAATTGGCGCGAGCTCCTCGACGGACTCGTCAACACGCTGAAGGCCTCGGCGATCGCCATCGTCGGCTCGTTGGTGATCGGCGTGGTGCTCGGTGCATCGCGCGCGCACCGGCTCCCGGTCGTCAGCCAGCTCACCGCCGTGTACGTCGAGATCATCCGGAACACGCCGATCCTCGTCCAGATCTTCTTGTTCTTCTTCGCGCTCCCGCAGGCCGGGATCCTGCTCGACCAGTTCACGGTCGCGTGGCTCTCGGTGATGATCTGGGGCGGCGCATTCAACAGCGAGAACTTCAGGGCGGGCTTCGAGGCCGTCCCTCTTCGGTATCGCGAGGCCGGGTACGCGCTCGGCTTCGGCCCGCTCGGGACGTTCATGAACGTCACCCTCCCGATCGGTGGCCGCATCTCGCTGCCGTCGTCGATCAACACCTACATCTCCGTCGTCAAGAACACCTCGCTGATGTACGTGATCGGGTACGAGGAGCTGACGACGACGGCGATCAACATCAGCAATCTGAGCCTGGAGACCCTCGAGTCGCTGACGGTGCTCGCCGTCGTCTACCTGGCGCTCGTCTGGGGCCTCTCAGCAGGGATCCGCGTGCTCGAGTCGCGGCTCGCGCTGCCGGAGACGAGGTAGTCACGTGCCCGAGTGGGTCGAGCCGGTCGCGCGCTACATCCTGACGGACGGTCTGCCCGGAACGCTGCGCGTCTCCGCGATCGCCGTTCTCGGGAGCGCAATCATCGGCGTCGTCCTCGGCACGCTCATGACGATCCGGTTCCTGCCATCACAAGCCGCGATCCGGTTCTATGTCGAGGTCTTCCGGGGGCTCCCGATCCTCGTCACGGTCTTCGTCGTCTACCTCGGTCTCCCCTCCCTTTCCCCCTCTCTCGAGTTCGGGCCGCTCACGGCCGCGTCGGTCGCGCTCGTCCTCTGGGGCAGCGCACAGGTCGCCGAAGCGACCCGTGGCGCCGTCCAGTCGATTCCCAACGAGCAGCACGAGGCTGCCTCGGCGCTCGGGTTCGGCTGGATCGGTCGGCACCGGTCGGTGATCCTCCCGCAGGCGCTGCGCCGGCTCCTACCGCCGTTCGTCGGTCTACTCGTGAACATCATCCAGAACTCGACGCTCGCGCAGGTGATCGGTGGCGTCGAGCTGCTCCAGGCCGGCAAGTCGCAGTCCGAGCGCCTGACCTTCTTCCCACCCGCGGGGATCGGCGAGATCCACGCGTTCGAGATCTTCACCGGCGTGATGATCCTGTTTTTCCTGATCTCGTTTCCCCTGACGCGGCTCGCAGCCGTGCTCGAGAAGCGCCTCATCGTGTAGGGGGCCCGGGACTGTCCGGCCCGCCGTGCGGCCGCTTTACGCGGCGTCGCGGCCCGACGTGTCGGGGCGGCCGATGCGAGGCAGGCGGATGACGTCGCCGCGGGCGTCCACGACGAGCGCAAGCGCGCGCCGGGTGGTGTGACGCTTGCCGGGCGGCTCGCGCCGCGGCGAGCGGGAGGCGTTCGAGACGGTCCATCCGTGGTGCGCGGGCATGACCTCACCGTGCGAAGGACGCGGTGATCCTGCATGCCCCCGAAGGGGGATAGGCCTACGCGGCCGAGGGGTTCTCGAGCCCTCGAAGGGCGTCTGCGTAGTGTGAGGCGCCGGCCTCGAGGCGCTCGACGGGTGAGAGGACGTTCCAGTTGTCCCAGGTGAGCCTCGCGGTCGCATCCGCGCCGCGTGAGGGAACGACGCCGAGACCGATCGATGGGACGGTGGTCGCCGTCGGGGACGTCGCTCGTCGCCTACGAGATTCCATCGGCCTGCGCTCGACTGGACTTGACCTCCCCTTCGGTCGCGTAGGATGCTCGCCGCTCGTGTTGATCATCGCCGGCACCCGTATCCGGCGCGAGCATGCGCTCGAGCTCGTCAGCATGCTCACGAGCGCGGGCTTCGATCGCACTGCTCGCCTGCTCGTCCGCGCGATCACGAACGGGGAGGAGTTCGTCGCGCTCACCCCCGACGATCGCGAATGCATCCTCGGGGTGCTGGACGACCCGCCGATCGCGCTCAGCGAGCTCCGAGGCGCCCTTTTTGGCGAGTTGAACTGGCAGCGGAGCGTGGGTCGCCCGCGCTACCGGCGCTAGCCGATCTCGGACCGCGGTGATTGTCCGAGCTGGGTTTCTTCGCGGCGTCTAGAGCCCGGTGACGTGATGGAGCTCGTAGAACCCCTGCCGCGTCGGCGGCGCGCCGCTCGGGGCGCCACCAAGCACAGCACGGACGGCAGGCATCACATGCTCATCGAAGTACGTCTGGCCCTGCTCTCGCGTCTCCCAGACGTTGACGACGCGAAAGACGCCATCCTCGTCATCGAAACCGGCGAAATGAATCAAGAGCCCTTCCGGAGCAGGCTGATTCTCCGTGAGGCGCTCGTTCACCTTGTCGTAGTTTGCCGTCCCGCGATCATCGGTGATCGCGAATTCCTGAATGAAGGCCACGGCCATCGAGTCCCTCCTCATCGAGTCGAGTCGAGTCGATGGTATTGCCTCAGCCGCCTCGGGCCTACTGATCCGACGCAAGGTGTTGTCGACGGCAACGAGCCACCGCTATTTGTCGCTTCGAGTCGCGCCGCTAAGAACCGGCGCGGATTACGTCCCGGTCCGCAGCTACTGGCGCTCACCGGGTGAGGGGGGGCCGAGCGCCCTCCCTCATCCGGCAATCACTCGCGACGATCGGCCGCTCGGCCGACCGTGTTTCAGAGCTGTCCGCGGACTGCTCCGTTGGGATAGTCAGAGGTATGCACGTTGACGTAATACCCGGCGCTGTTGACAAAAATCGCCGCGACGAGCGTGCGGGAGACGGTGACGCCTCCCGAGGAGACGCCGCTGCTGGCCGGTGCGTTGAGCGGCACAACCACAGGACCCGACTGTGCAGGGCCCCGCTTGAGGGGAATCATCCGCGGCAGGTAAGAAAACGGGCCGCCTGACTTGACTTGTTGGCCCAAGTGCGGGATAACCCAATCTTCGGCGTGCGCGGAAGGAGCGGAGATGGCAGGCGTAGAGGTAAAGAGTCTGGACTCGCCCGAAGAGACGAGGCCGTTCGTGGACAAAGGTCAGGCCGCGGTCGTCAATATCGGCGGTGGTAGCGTGATGCGCGGGACGTTCGAGCCGGGATGGCGCTGGTCAGAGCACATAAAGCCGCTGGCGAAGACGGACAGTTGCCAGAGTCCGCACTTCCTCTACACGCTGTCGGGGAGGATGGGCGTCGCCATGGACGATGGAACCGAGGTTGAAATCGGGCCTGGTGATGTCGCTCGCATCGAGCCCGGACACGACGCCTGGGTCATCGGCGACGAGGCGTGCGTCGCGATCGACTTCGGCATCTCCTCGGCCTACGCGAAGCCGCAGTAGAAGCGCTACGGACGCCGGTCGCCGCGGCCCGAGTTCCAGGGGCGGCAGAGCACTCGGAGCGGGCCGAGGGTCGCCACCGCCTTGCTGAAGAGCAGGCCGTGCATGCGGGCGCGCAACGCGCGAAGGCACCGACGCACCGCGTGACTGCCGGCTGGCTCGGTAACTAACACTCCGCACCGGCCACGCGCGAGGCGCCGAACATGGCGGCCACAGTCAGAGCAGAGCTTCATCACTCTTCGCTGTGGGCGCCCCGCACGCCTTGCTGCTGCGCCGCCCTGATGCGCTTTTCTGCTCGAGCACGCGCTCGACGGCGGTCCCGAGCGCCTCGCGGTTTTCTCCAACTCCTCGATCCGTTTCTCGACGGCCGGCGCCGTCGGTTCGGGACGTTCGCCTTCTCCACGGGCCACCACTCCGCGAGACGTTCCCTGTCGGCCTTCGTCCGCTCGCGGTGCTACTCCGTGAGCGCGTCGAGCTCGTCGTTGAGCGACACTCGCCGCTGCTCGAGTTCGCCGACGCGGCGGTCGAAGTCGGCTACGTCGGCCCACCGGTTCCGCCGGAGGGAGAAGCGCCGATGTACGCCGCCCTCCTCGGAGGCGAGGTTGCGCATGACCGCGCAATGATGGCGGCGGAATAGGCGGCGGTCCTCGCGAAGATTCTCTGCGAGACGGAGAGCACAGGCGCGCGAGCTCGTCGGCGACGCGCTCGCAAGGTTGCGAAAGCCGCTGTCGAAGAATCCCGGCCCTGCTCGAAGA
>JACDBY010000053.1 GCA_013694685.1 Actinomycetota bacterium | reverse complement strand
GTCCCGGACACCTCTTCCCGCTCCTCGAGCGGCGACGACTCGTGGAACGACAGAGCGCCGTCGGCGCGCAACTCGACGCGGCCGGAGCACGCGGGGCAGACGGCGGTCGACGGGTCACCCGGCTCGGTGGTGCCGTCGATCGGTGCCGCGCCACTCCCGGCGCAGTGGCCGATGTCGGCAATCGTCATCGCTTCTCCTCTCTCGGATCTCGTAACCCTGTCATTCCCATTCGGGCGTCGCGCTACGCGTGGCCGCGTTGTCGTCGCGTCTTCCCGAGTCGACGCGACGACACGCAGGCGAGCTGCTACATCGGCTCGTGGACGGAGAGGATGTTCCCGGCTGGATCCGTGAACCAGGCGATCGCCGGGCCCTGATCGCCGCGCGCGATGCCCTTCTCATTCTGCTCGAATTCCTCGTAGCGCTCGAACTGGACGCCGCGTGCGGTGAGCTGATCGACAGCCTGGTCGACGTCGGGTACCTCGAAGTTGAGAATCGTGTAGGTCGCCGGGACGAAATCGGGTTTCGTGTAGACGAACGTGTCCCGCCCACCCGCGAGGCGAAGCGCGAGCAGCCCCGCCTCCTTGTCGACGGTGCTCGTCTCGAGCCCGAGCGTGTTGGCGTAGAACGCCCGCGCAGCCTCGATGTCGTCCACCGCGAACCCGCTATACGCCTTCGTCTCCTTGAACATCGGACTCCTCCTTGTCGCCGGCGTCATCCGCCGCTCTACCCCTCCGACTGACGAGGCACGCCGGATTCATCGCGCGGGCCTGGCCCGGACCGTCAGCCGGACGGCGACGGCGCGAGTTGATCGGAGGAAGTCCGGGCGCGCTACCCGCGGAGCCCGACGACGAACTCGGTCTCCCAGCCGCGTCGCGCCGCCCGCAGCGACCGTCCGATCGACCGGAGGAGCGAGACAGCCGGCGGGTTGTCGCCGCAGACGGTCGCGGTCAGCTCGCGGATGCCGGCCGCCCGGGCGTCGGCAGCCAGGGCCGATGCGAGCGCCCGTCCGATCCCGCGACCCTGGTAGGCGTCCGCCACCTCGAAGGCGATCTCCGCCGAGGCGCCATCGCGGACGAGTCGAGCGACAGCGACGGGCTCTGGGTCACCGCCGACGAATCCGACGAGCACGTGGTGGGCGGCGTCGACTCGCGAGAGCGACTCGAGCTCGCGATCCGAGAGTCGCGACTTTGCCCCGCAGAACCGTTTCACGCGCGCGGCCGGGCCTAGGCGTGCGAAGACCGCCGCCACGGTTCCGACCTCACCGTTCCGAAGCGGCCTGATCGTGAGCCCGTCGGCGTAGCGCGACTGCATGGCAGCATCGTCGTCGTCGAGCGCCGGGTCGGCTTCGCCTCGGCGGGCCATCTTCTGGAGATGGCCCGTTCGGGCCAGTAGGATGACGGGCCATGGAGCAGGACATCCGTTTCTGCACGCTCGATGGCCGGCGAATCGCGTACGCGAGCGTCGGTGAAGGCCCGCTGCTCGTCTTCGGGGGGAGATGGGTAACGCACCTGGAGCACGAATGGGAGCAACCCGCTGCCCGCCGGTTCTACGAGGAGCTCGCCCGCACGCATCGTGTCGTGCGGTACGACCGGATCGGGGCCGGTCTGTCGGACCGCGAGCTGTCGGCGTCGCCGACCGCGGAGTCGGAGGCAGCGGCGCTCGCGAGAGTGGTCGAGGCGTGTGGACGAGGCCCTGCGGTGATCTTTGCGTGCTCCTGCGCCGGCCTGGCGACGGCGCTTTTCGCGAGCACCGCACCCGAGCGGGTGAGCCGGGTCGTCTTCTTCGGCTCGTACGCCGCGCGCCACGACATTCCGGCGGCGACCCGCACGTCGCTCGTCGACTTCGTGCGCACCAACTGGCAGCTCGCGTCCCAGATGCTCGCCGGTCTGATGCTGCCGCACGCGAGTGGTGACGAGATCGCGGCCATGAGTCGCTACAAGCGGCTCTGCGCGGCGTCCGATGTCGCTGCGGCGTTCCTCGAGCTCGATCTGACGGCGGACGCGCGGCACTTCCTCCCGAGCGTGAACATCCCGGCCCTCGTGCTCCATCGTCGCGGTGATCGCACCGTGCCCGTCAGCCATGGCCGCGAGGTGGCCTCGCTCCTTCCCAACGCGCGGTTCGCGACTCTCGCGGGCGACTCGCACCTGCCGTATGCCGACGACCAGCGCGAGCTGCACCGCGCTCTCGCGGGCTTCCTGGGCAGCGACCTGCCTGTCCCGCAGGAGAACAGCTCGCCGCTGACGCGGCGGGAGGTCGAGGTGCTGCGGCTCGTTGCCGCCGGGCTCTCGAATCGCGAGATCGCCGCCTCGTTGCACCTGAGCGAGCACACCGTGCACCGCCACGTCGCCAACGTCCTCCGCAAGCTCGGCCAGTCGTCGCGCGCCGCGGCGGTGGGTCAGGCGACCCGCGCCGGGCTGATCTAGCGACCATCTCCAAACGCCTCGCCGGAACAGCTCGTGAATGCGTCGGGGCACAGTCAATACTCGCAGCAGGCGTTGGTTGCCCGCCTGGTCGCGCCGAGTCACACATCGTGATCTCCCGCGAATACCGGCACGCCTGGCCAGTCCACGATCGCACCGCAGGTGAGATTCACGACGGCCCCCGTCATCGCTCCCGCCCCGTCGGAGGCGACGAACGCGGCCGTCTCGGCGACCTCGGCGAGACGCGGGAGCCGACTGAGCGCGGCTCCCTCCTCCTCGAACGCAGCCGTCTCGGCGACCTCGGCGAGACGCGGGAGCCGACCGAGCGCGGCTCCCTCCTCCGATCGACGTCTTCAGTCAGACCGGTGGGTCGCCGCGAACTCATCGCGACGCGAACTGCGGCTGGGAACCGGTAGAAGGAGTCCGTGTCGATGTTCCTCGTCGTCCTGCGGCGCTCGGGTCCGAGTTGGGATCCGGCGCGCGCGCGCTCGAGGAGTAGTCGGACTGGAGCGCGCATGCGTCGTTCATGGACGCCCTCGTGCAGGACGGGTTCGTCATCCGCGGCGGGCCGCTCGCCGATGGGCACCGCGTCGTGCTCGCGCTCGAGGCGGAGTCCGAGACCGCCGAGCTCATCTCTCCGGCGGGGTTCGAGAACTACTTCCGTGACCTCGCACCACTGCTCGACACCGAGGAGCCGGACGCGGCGGCGATCGGTGAGGTCGTCGCGCGCTACGAGCTGGAGATCGACTTCGACACGATCCCCGTGCTTGCCGAGCGTCACGGCCTGCGGCTCGGACCGGCCTGAGGCCCAGAGCGGACGCAGCGCGTGTTCAGTCCGGCTGGACGAAGAGGAATCGGCTCCCGTCGATGTCGCGAAAGGACGTCAGCCGTGCACCGAGGTTCCGCGTCCTGCCAGCGCATTCTCCGGGTAGGGCTCGAGGTCGTTCATCATCCTCGGCGTGGCGCTCACGCGCCCGAGCCACGCGCTGATGTACGGGAATTGCACCGGTTCGAGGCCGGCCTGCTCGGCCACGTGCGCGTACCCGTAGAGGCCGATGTCGGCGACCGTGTACTCCGAGCCGACGACGAACTCACGCCCGACGAGGTGCCTCTCCAACATCCGCATCGCATCGGCCGCTCGCCCGAGCATCGCCCCGAACCGAGCCGGGTCGGACTCGTCGCGGCCGGTGAGCTTCCAGAAGCGAGCGCCACCTACCGTCGGCTCGAAGAAGCTCTGCTCGAAGAAGAGCCACTGGTAGACATGCGCCCGCGCCGAGCGGTCGGCCGGCAGGAACGGCGTCCCCTCGGCGAGGTGAAGCAGGATCGCGTTCGATTCCGGCAGGAAGTCGCCGGGTGCGCGCTCGAGCACCGGCGTCCGCCGGGCGACGTTCATGGCCACGAACTCGTCGGTCAGCGTCTCGCCGGCGAAGATGTCGACCGGAACGCGCTCGTAGTCTCGGCCGAGCTGAGCGAGCAGCAGGCGAACCTTGTAGCAGTTGGCCGAAGCGGCGTAGTCATACAGACGCAGTGACACGCGGTTGTCCTCCCTCACTCGAGATGCGGGCTCTGGAAGGGGTAACGCGCCGTGCGGTTGGAACGTGAGATGCTCGAGAGCAAGCCTCGACGCTCTGCTCCAACCACCTTGAGGGCGATCGCAGCGCATCCGAGCCCGCCGATCGGGGCCACGGAGCGCTAAGTTCCGTCGCAGGTGGTGACATGAGGCGAGCTGGGCGCCGCGAGGCAGCGGGGTGACGGGGCCGGCGATGCCGGCCTCGGCGCCCACGGGTGTGCTCCGGGAGGGGTACGACATCGGCGGGTTCTACGACGAGGCGTTCGAGCACGACGCCCAAGGTCGCCTCGTGCCGCGCACTCACTACGGCGAGCTGATCGCGCAGATCTCGGCGATGGAGGGGGCCGACCTGCGCCGCGCCGCCGAGCTCGCAAACCGGTCGTTCCTCCATCGGGGCGTGACCTTCACGGTCTACTCCGAGGGCGAGCAGGGCGCGGAGCGGATCCTGCCGTTCGACCCGATCCCGCGGATCCTGCCGGCCGACGAATGGGCGGTCGTCGAGGCGGGTCTGTGCCAGCGGATCAAGGCGCTCAACCGTTTCGTCCACGACGTCTACCACGGCCAGGAGATCCTGCGAGACGGGATCGTGCCGCGCCGGCTCGTCGTCCTCGCGCGCCACTTCCGCCGGGAGGTGGTGGGAATCGACGTCCCCGACGACCAGTACGTCCACGTCGTCGGCAGCGACCTGATCCGGGGCGACGACGGCCGCTGGCTCGTGCTCGAGGACAACCTGCGGACGCCGAGCGGCGTCTCGTACGTGCTCGCGAACCGGCAGATCATGACCCGGACGCTGCCCGATTGGTTCGCCGAGCTCGGTGTGCGCTCCGTCGACTCGTACGCCGGCCAGCTCCTCGACAACCTCGTCGGGCTCTCGCCGAGGCGAGCGGTCCCCGGTGCCGCGAGCGGCCCGGGCGTCGTCGTGCTGACCCCCGGGATCTACAACTCCGCCTACTTCGAGCACGCCTTCCTCGCACAGCAGATGGGCGTCGAGCTCGTCGAGGGCCGCGACCTCTTCGTGCTCGAGAACCGCGTCTACATGCGCACCACCTCGGGGAGGCGTCAGGTGGACGTGATCTACCGGCGGATCGACGACGAGTATCTCGACCCGCTCGCGTTTCGCTCCGACTCGATGCTCGGCGTCGC
>JACDBY010000477.1 GCA_013694685.1 Actinomycetota bacterium | reverse complement strand
TCGCGTTCCTCGTCGTGATGCTGCTCACCCCGGCCGTGGGTGGGATGGCGCGGCTCCTCGGTGTCGTCGACCGTCCCGACGAGCGACGACTGAACAAGCGGCCGATCCCGCGGCTCGGCGGGATCGCAATCTTCCTCGGGATCGTCGTCCCGTCGCTCGCGTTCCTCGAGCTCGACGGCGAGATGCGCGGCGTCGTGCTCGGCGCTGCAGTCGCCTGCGTCGTGGGCGCGATAGACGACTTCCGCGGACTCGATCCGCTCCCCAAGCTCGCGGGCCAGGTCGCGGCCGCCTCGATCCCGTGCGCGTTCGGCACCTGGATCGACCACTTCACGTTCCCGTTCCTCGGCGTCGTCGACCTGCCGGCAGGCGTCGGGATGCCGTTGACCGTCCTCTGGATCGTCGGGGTGATGAACATGGTCAACTTCCTCGACGGGCTCGACGGGCTCGCCTCGGGCGTCTGCGCGATCGCCGGGCTCACGTTCGCGACGCTCGCGCTCTCGCTCGGGAAGATCGACGCGGCGATCCTCTCCGCCGTCGTCGCCGGTGCCTGCATCGGCTTCCTCAGGCACAACTTCTTCCCGGCACGGATCTTCATGGGCGACTCGGGCGCACTCGTCCTCGGCTTCACGCTCGCCGCCGTCTCGGTCGCGGGGCTGCTGAAGACGGCCTCGACGGTCGTCCTCTTCCTGCCCCTCCTCGTGCTCGCCGTCCCGATCATCGACACGTCGTTCGTCGTCGCGAAGCGCCTCAAGTACGGACAGCCAATCGCCGCACCCGACCGCTCCCACCTCCATCACCGCTTCATGAGCATCGGCTTCGGTCAGCGCCGTGCGGCCGCCACGATGTGGGCCTGGACTGCGAGCCTCGGCGCCGCCGCGCTCGCGACGCGCTTCATCCCGTTCCGGGAGGGCGGCGTCTGGCATCCGTGGGAGACGATCGCGGTGATCGGGATCGCTCTCGCGGCGCTCGCGTTCTCCGTCTACGTCGTCTACCTCCTCGAGATCGTAAAGCTCGCGAACCCGCGCATCCGTCGCAGGCGGGCCGACGCCGAGGATGCCGAGCGGCTGAGCGCGTGAGCGCGCTCCACGGCGGCACGGTCACGTTTGTCTGCACGGACATCGAGGGCTCGACGAAGCTGCTCGAACGGCTCGGTGACCGGTACGCCGAGACGCTCGCCGGGCACCGCCGGATCATCCGCGACGCGTTCGGCGCGCGCGGTGGGCGCGAGCTCGACACGCAGGGCGATTCGTTCTTCTACGCCTTCGAGCGGGCGCGGGACGCGGTCGCCGCCGCCGTCGCCGCCCAGAGATCCCTCGCGACTCACGGCTGGCCCGACGGCGAGGAGGTGCGCGTGCGGATGAGCGTCCACACGGGCGAGCCGGTGGTGGGGGAGGAAGGCTATG
This sequence comes from Actinomycetota bacterium, assembly GCA_013694685.1. Lineage (GTDB taxonomy): Bacteria > Actinomycetota > Thermoleophilia > Gaiellales > Gaiellaceae > Gaiella. The sequence goes on along the minus strand of JACDBY010000477.1, from coordinate 3,025 downwards.
TCGGGATCGATGTGCACCGCGCCGCCCGGATCTGCTCCGCCGGGCACGGCGGGCAGGTGTTGCTCTCGGCCGCGACCGCCGCCCTCGTCTCGAGCGCGCTCCCCGACGGCGTCACGCAGGTCCCGCTCGGCGATCTACGCTTGAAGGATCTCGCCGCGCCCGAGCACGTCGTCCAGCTCGAGATCGACGGGCTTCCGTCGTCGTTCCCGCCGCTCCGCGCGGGCGAGGACGAGCCGATGGACTTCGGCGCGCGGCTTGCACGGCAGATCCAGGCCGACGTGGAGCGTCAGATCGAGCTGAGCTTCTCCGGCGAGCCGACCGAGCGAGCCATCGGCGGCGCGAGGAAGCAACGGCAACTGATCGTGACGGGCCCGTTCGCTCTGCTCTCGCTCGCGGTGGCGATTCTCGTGATCGTGCTGCTCGTGCGACTGGCTTTGTAGAGCACGTGTCGGACTGAAGTCCGACACGGGGATCGTGGTTCGGATCCGACTTCCGTCGGGCACGTGCTATTCGGCCCGCGTGGCGAACGCGAGAAGTTCTGCCGTGAAGCGCGGGTCGAGCTGAGGGTTGTGGCCGTGCCCCGGGATCACGAGGCGCTCGGCGGAGAGCTCACGCTCGAGGACGTCGCAGATCGCGTCGAATGCCGGATGGTGCGCGCCCGAGACGACGAGCGTCGGCAGACCGAGCCCGGCCAGTCGCCCGAGGGGGATCTCCGCCTCCCACGGACCGCGCTCGTCGATCAGCAGCCTCGCACCGCGCTCGAGCGCGGGTGGGAGGGGGGAGGGCGGCTCGAAGTCGGAGCCGACGTACGAGAGGAAGCCGCGGAGGAACGCGTCTGGGTCGTCGGTCGGCCCGTCTCGCCAGAAACGCTCGCCGGCCTCGGCGAACGCGGCGACCGCCGGGTGGTCGAGCGCGATACTCGTGCAGGGCGGCTCGATCACCGTCAGCGAGGAGAGGGCGTCGCCGAGCTCCGCCGCAGCGAGGAGCGTGGTCACGCCGCCGTACGAATGACCCACGAGATGGTCGCGCGGCTCGATGTGCTCGGCGACCCATGCAGCGTGCTCTTCGAAGTCCACGCGACCGACCGGGTCGAGAACACGTGTCCGACTGAAGTCGGACACGGGTGGCTCGAATCCGGGTCGCTCGAGGACGACGAGCTCGGCCCGGTCGCCGATCGAGTGCCGCTGCTCGCGCCACGTCGCGCGCCCGCCGACGACGCTCCCGTGGACGAGCACGATGCGCCCCATAGCTGCCACTAACTTAGTCCTTTTCCGCTCAAAGAGCGGGAAAGAGCTGTCACAAGCTCGGTGATATGCTCCGGTCCGATGGCAGCCGCCGCCTCGAGCTCCCCGCACTCGCTCGCGACCGCTTCCGGCCTCTTGCTCGGGACGACGGGTCTCGCGATGGCGGTGGGCCTCTTCGTCGGCTGGCTCCTCGGCGGCGCCGGGCTCGGCCTTCTCGTCGGCGCGATCGTCGGCATCCCGCTCTCCGTCGCCGTCGTCTATCGCGTCTACTCGCGGACGACGTGAGCACTCCGCTCTTCATGACGCCCCGCCCGGTGCCGGGGCGACTCGTCCCTGCGCTTGCGGGCTCGGTCGTGATCGCGCTCGCACTTCCCGTCTTCCTCACCGCCGGCTGGCCGATGAACGGGTGGGTGCTCGCCGCGACGCTCTGGGTGGCGGGGCAGGCGTTCGCCTGGCTGCTGACGCGGCTGCCCACCGACACGGGTAACCTCGCCGCCGCGGGCATGCGGGGCATCGGCACGAGTTTCAGGGCAATGGCGATCGGCATTCCCCTCGTGGTGGTCGCCGTCGCGGACGAGCAGGTCGGCCTCGCCGCCGCGATTGTCTATGCATTCGCGTACACCGTCGAGCTCGCCGTCTCCCTCGTCGCGTACTTCGGCGCGGAGGCGAGGGCATGACCCGTCTCCTGACACTCGCCGGCGCACTCTTCGTCGCGCTTCCGTCGCTCGCGCTCGCCTCGACCACGGAGGGCGCGACGGACGAGGAGTTCGATCCGGCACACGAGTGGGAGCTCCAGTCCTGGGTCGACCTGCCGCTCGGGCTCGACATCAACAAGGCGGTGGCCTACGTGATCCTCGGGACGGCCATCACGTGCCTCCTCGGGATCGTCCTGATGCGCGTCAAGTTCGGACGCGACCCAACCAAGCGCCAGGCGGTCGGCGAGATGATCTACGAGGTCGCCCAGGTGCAGGTCGCCGAACAGGGGCTCCCGACGAAGGCGATCGGTCGCTGGTTCCCCTATGTCGCCACGCTGATGATCTTCATCTGGGTGATCAACATGCTCGGCTTCATCCCGTTGCCGCTCTCGGACGAGACCGTCGAGATCGGTGGCGTCGACCTGCCGACGCTCGGGATCTTCGCTGCCACCTCGACCCTCTCGGTGACGCTCGCGCTCGCGTTGATGACCTGGATCTTCACCCACGTCGAGGGGATCCGGGCGAACGGCGCGGGCGGCTACTTCAAGAGCTGGATCCCCGAGGTGCCGAAGGCGATGCTCCCACTGATCATCCCGCTCGAGATCCTCGGCCAGTTCATGCGCCTCATCAGCCTCTCCGTCCGGCTCTACGCGAACATGCTGGCCGGCCACATGCTGATCCTCACCTTCATCGGCCTCATCTTCCTGACCCACTGGGCCGTGTTCCCGTTCTCGGTCCTGATGGGCACGACGTTCTACCTCTTCGAGGTCGTGATCGTCGTCTCGATCCAGGCCTATATCTTCGCCGCCCTGTCCGCCATCTACATCGGCTCGGCCATCGAGCCCGAGCATTAGGAGGAAACCACCACATGCTGTCCTCGTTCTTCTTCCTCGCCGAGACGACCGGTGACGTCGCCGACGCCGGCAAGGCGATCGCCCTCGCGCTCGGTATCGGCCTCGGCGCCCTCGGCGCCGGCATCGGCATCGGGAACATCTTCGGCTCGATGATCCAGGCCGTCGCCCGGCAACCGGAGCTTCGCGCCGAGCTGACCGGGATCCAGTGGCTCGGCTTCGCGCTCACCGAGGC
>JACDBY010000469.1 GCA_013694685.1 Actinomycetota bacterium | reverse complement strand
CGCTCAGGTTCGCTCCGCGCTCGACGAGGAGCGCCGAGGTCGCACGCCGGCCGTGCATCGCCGCCTGGTCGAGCGGCGTGAAGTTGCTCCAGCCACGCGTGTCGACGTCCCAGCCGGCGTCGAGGAGTGCCCGCACGATCTCGGTCCGGCCGAGGAGCGCGAACTGACCGATGATCCAGCCGAAGTCGTCGGTCTCGGGGTTCCCGAGCGCCGGTGGCCGGGCGCGCGGCAGCTCGACCGACGCGCCGCGGGCTACGGCGAGCACCGCGGCGTCGACGGCGTCGAGCTCGGCGGTCGCGCCGCGCGTCTGGACGATGCCGTGGAGACCCGGTGGGATGGTCCCTGCCCCGCGGACGGACGCGCCCGGTGGCGCACGCGGAGCGTATCCGATGGTCGGCGAACCGGGAGAATGACGGGCCGGACAGGTCCGGCCCCTACGGGGTCACGGCCCGAACGAGCGCGAGATCACGGTCGTAGGTGAGGAGTGCCTCTGCCTGGAGGGGTGTGACCCAGCGCGCCTCGTCCACCTCGTAGTCGTACTGCAAGGCTCCGCCGACGACGCGCAGACGCCAGTAGCGAACCTCCTTCGCCCGGCCACGGGCGTCTCGATACGAGGTCGAGGGCAGCTCCTCGTCGAGCTCGCAGACAAGGCCCGTCTCCTCGTGAACCTCCCGCAGCGCGCACTCCTCGTCCGTCTCCCCCCGCTCGCGCTTGCCCTTTGGGAACGTCCAGTCGCCGTAACGCGGTCGATGGACGAGTAGGATCTCGACCCCACTCGGGGTCTCGCGAACCGGCACGCCGCCGGCAGCGCGGACGATCACTCGAGCTTCTTGGCGGCGCGCTTCAGGTCCTTCCAGGCGACCTGCCGGATCGCGGCCGCCGCCGCCTTGCGATCGCGTTCCCGCTGGACGAGCTGACCCGCGACGACTCCCTCGTCCGCCGTCTCCACCCACGCGCGGATCCGCTCCTCAGCGACGGATGCGTCCTGGTTGACGCCGAGCACGTCCTGAAGTTGCGCTGCGGCCTTGCCGAAGCGGACGCCCTGCTTGCCGAGCTCGTGATCGGCGAGCTCGGCCGCGTAGCGCGCCCGCTTGAGCGCGATCCGCGCGTCGTGCAGCTGCTCGTCGCTCGACCGCGCATCGATCCGGGCGAGCCGCTTGCGAGCCCGTTTCCACGCCGCTTTCCAGAGATCGGAGAGTGCTGTCTCGTCCCCGGTGAGCTCCGGCGTGCCGACGTGGTCGAGCCGCTCGAGGAGCGCCAGGTAGCGATCGCTCGAGAGCGCGGCGACGACCTCACGTCGCGCCTCAGCCTGTTCGCCGCGAAGAGCCTCGACGAGCCCCTCCGCTCGCGCGCGCTCGTCGAGGGCTTCGAGCTCCCCGTCGAGATGCTCGAGAAGCACGGCGAGGTCGCGGGCAGGCCCGAGCGACCGTCCGAGCCAGGCGAGCTCTTCCCTGAGCGGCTCCGACCACGACTGCTCGAGCAGGGGTCGGCCGACGCGGAGGAAGGCGCGCAGCCGCCGCACGGCGACGCGCATCTGATGCAGATCCTCGGGATCGGAGCCGAGTCGCGTGCCGGGGTCGTGAAGGAGGATCCGCCTCGCCTGCTCCGCGAGCGCGACACCCGTCGCGATCGATGGCGCCGTCCGCCTCGTGATCGTCGGTCTCGAGCTCGGCACGACGAGATTGAGTGCCCGGAAGAGCTTGGGGCGCTGCTCGGCGGACGACGCACCCGCACGCCGAAGCTCCTTCTCGAGGCGCTTGAGGCGCTTCTCGTCGCCACCGACGAGCTCGACCTCGAGCTCCCGGAAGCGGGCGACGACCCGAGGGCCTGCGAGAACAGCTACGGCGTCATCCACGATCTCGGCGCCCTCCGCCCGCACCACCTCGCGACGCGTTCGCAACCGAGCGACGGGCTCGAGCGACCGGCCACGCAGATGACCGAGCAGAAGCGCGGTGAGCTCGAGCGGCGGCCGGGCGGGTGTCCCCGGCTGCTCGAGCTCGATGCGCGCAGCACCCTTCGGCAGCTTCAACTGCCACACACCCGCGCCTGCCTCGACTCGGTACCGGAGCGTCACGCCCCGATGTGCGAGCGCGAGATCTGGCGTGTCGTGGTAGGTCGAGACGAAGCGGCGGGTCGGGAGCGCCTCGCCGCCGAGCTCCGGCAGGACGAAGCCCTGCTCCGGCTCCAGCTTCACCTCACGCTCGACGAGCTCCTTCACCCACCGAGCCTAACCGGGATGACCGGCCGCGAGAAGGCGCGAGCCTCGGTGTTCACACATGTCTCGTTTCGGTTAACGTCCCCGGCCGTGCGCCTGTCGCTCACGCCGAAGACGAGCGAGTTCTACGTCCTCTTCGCCCAGGCCGGCGAGAACGCGCTGGACGTGGCGCGGCTTGTGGAGCGGCGCTTTCGCGAGCACCCGAGCTCGGGAATCACCCAGGAGCAGGTGAAGGCGGCCGAGACGGTCAACGACGAGGTCACACGCGACCTGATCCAGCTCCTCAACACGCAGTACCTGACGCCCTTCGACCGCGACGACATCTACATGCTCGCGATCCAGCTCGACGACGTGATCGACGAGCTCGAGGAGGCATCCGACCTGCTCGGCCTCTACGGGATCGAGCTGCCGACGAAGCATGCCGTCCAGCAGACGACGTTGCTCGTCGCGGCCACCGAGCAGCTCAAGCTCGCCTGCGCCAACCTGAAGAGCTTCAAGGGGATCCAGGAGGCGCTCGTCGAGCTGAAGCGCCTGGAGGACGAGGGCGACCGTGTCCTGCGGGACGGTCTCGCCGCGCTCTTCCGCGACGACCGCATCGATCCGCTGATGGTGATCCGCTGGAAGGACGTCTACGACCGGCTCGAGCGCGCGCTCGACAACTGC
>JACDBY010000462.1 GCA_013694685.1 Actinomycetota bacterium | reverse complement strand
GTGCGGATCTGTGCTCCTCGCGCTGGACGACCCGTGTCGCGATCCCGAACTCACCGAGCGCGAGGTCGGTGTCCGTCTGCAGCAGAACCTGCGGCGCGGTCAGGAGGGCGTAGCCCTCGCGGCGGGCATGCTCGCCCAGGTACTCCTGGAGCTCACCGACGAGCGAGCCCTCGTAGGCGGAGAACTGGGCACGGTCGGCCGTCGAGAGGTAGAGCGTGTACTCGTTCGGCACGTAGACGCGGGAAACGGAGACGGAGCGGTGCTCGTCCATCTCCTTCGCAAGCTTCCGCGCGAGCTCGACGGGCTGCACGTGCGTCCGGAAGGCACGCCCGAAGATCCCCTCGAAGAGGCCCTCGATCTTGCTCTCGATGACGCGAAGGACGCTCATGCGACGGGGAGCCTCCCCCGAACGAGTGTAGATGGTAACTAGCCGCCGCTCCTGCGCCGGAGAGCCGCGGCGAGGGTGGGCCGGGCGGCGAGCAGGCCGCAGAGGAGCCACGTGCCCGCGAGGATTCCGAGCCAGTCGATCCCGGGCGCCCACACGAGCACCAGTCCGAGCTGGAGCGCACCGAGACCCGCGATGCCCCAGGGGCCGCGTGCGACCGCCCGCGGGAGGAGCACGGCGACGAGCGCGAGCGCGAGCGCGGTCGTCCCGAGCTCGGGCGAAGCGCGGAGCACGGTGGCGAGTGTCTGCAGGACGTCCGTCGGGCGCTCGCTCTGTGCGAGCCCGAGGTCGCCGACGACGACGTTCGCGAGCGGTAGCGCGCCACCGTCGAGCCCGGCGACAGCCGCGGCCGCCAGGATGCCCGTGGCCGCATGAAGAGCCCGACGCCAGCCGGCCCGGGCAGGCTGGACCGCGAGCGGGAGGAGTGCCAGGAGGCCGAGCGGGGCGAGAACCGGGCCGGCGAGGAACGCGAGGCCTGCCCGGGCGTCGCGCCACACGAGCGCGAGCCAGGCGATCGCGAGAGCTCCGTAGACGATCGCCGCAGCCTGGGCGAGGTTCCCGAGCGGGAAGATCGGAGCAGCGAGCGCGACGACGAGCCCGACGCGCGGCGCCCGCAGCGTCGCGAGACCCGCCCCCAGGGCGAGGAGTGCGAGCAGGCCCGGCGGCCAGAAGGGAAGGAGCGAGCCTCCCACGACCGTCGCGAGCGACGCGAGTGCGGCGGAGGGAAGCCGGCGGCGCAGCTCGATCCGTGGTACCGAGCGCGGGCGCACTGCGGGCCGGCGGGCGCGTGTCGCGTGGCGTGGTCGTCGTGCGCGCGCCGGGACGGCGATGTACGCCTCACGCAGCTCGGTCGCGAGTTGCGCGGCGGACGGCCGCTTTGCAGGGTCGAGCGCCAGCGCGGACTCGACGGCTGCGAGCAATCTCCTCGGCAGGTCGCGGCGGCGAGCCGAGAGGGGAGGCGCCCCTCCGGCGATGGTCGAGGCCACCTCGGGCAGCGGGACGCCCCAGAACGGATGGCTGCCGGCGAGCGACTCCCAGAGAATCACGCCGACCCCCCATACGTCACTGCGCTCGGTTGCCCCCGCACCGGAGAGCCGCTCGGGCGCGATGTACGCGAGCGTTCCCGGGACGTCGCCGACCGCCGTCAACGTGTCCGCCTCGTCGAACTGCGCGAGACCGAAGTCGAGCACTCGGATCGCGATCGCCACCTCGTCCTCGACGAGGACGTTGGAGGGCTTCACGTCCCGGTGGACGATTCCGCGCCGATGCGCGTGCGCCAGGCCGTCGAGCACCTGCGCCGCGGCCTCGACGGCGGCGGCGTCGCCAAGCTCGCCACTTCGCAGCACCTCGCGCAGCGTGCGTCCGCGCACGTACTCGTAGGCGATGTAGACGTGACCTGGATCGGTGCCGAAGTCGTAGGCGCGGACGCAGCGCTCGTGGCGAAGGCGCGACGCGGCCTCCATCTCACGGGTCGCCCGTTCTGCGCGCTTGCCCTCCTTCGGGACGATCTTCAGCGCCACCTCGAGCCCGGTGCGCTCGTCGTGGGCGAGCCAGACCGACCCCGAGCCACCGCGGCCGAGCGGTCGGAGCGGCCGGTAGCGATCGAGGACGAGGGCGTGGTCGGGTAGGACGAAGGCAGCGTTCGACACTGGTTCAGCCCCGTTCGCCGCGGCCCGAACGGGTCCTCCGCAGGCGTGCCGCGACCGATTCTCCCGTTACACTCGCACGAGTCCAGGGTCGTTCGGCAGCACGTCCGCCGGGCGTCAACGATCCCGGCGGGCATTCCCGTGACGGTGCACGACGACGACATCCTCGATTTCGACTTCGTCGACGACGAGACCCGCGAGCTCGCGCCGCCGACCGTCCGACCGAGCCCTCGACGGCCGGGTGACGAGCCACCGCGTGGCGGCGGACCGCGCCGGCCGCGGCTCCGCGCGCCGCAGGGGCTCGCTCCACTCGCTCGTCTCGCCGGGCTCGTGGCGCTCGCGATCGCGATTGTCGTCCTCCTCTCGGTCTGGGTGCAGGGCTGTGCCGGGACTGACGCGGAGGCCACCTACCGCGAGTACCTCGCCGATGTCGACGCGGTCGCGAAGGACTCCGCAAAGGTGGGCGCCGACCTCGCGACGCTGCTGACGACGCCCGGGCTCGCGCAGGCGGCGCTCGAGACGCGCCTCGGTGGACTGGTGCAGCGCCAGGAGCTCGACGTGGCGCGCGCGCGCGACCTCGATCCACCCGGCCCGCTGACGCCCCCGCACGAGCAGGCGGTCGAGTCGCTCGAGCTGCGGGTCGCCGGTCTCCAGGGGCTGCTCGACACGTTCCGGGCGACCAAGGACACCCAGGATCAGACGGCAGCGGGGCGCCGCCTCGCCGTGATGGGCCAGCGGCTCGAGGCGAGCGACGTCGTCTGGGCCGACCTGTTCCTCGCGCCCTCCACCGCGTCGATGGCGGCGGAAGGCGTCCAGGGCGTCACGGCGCCCACCTCGGTCTTCGTCGAGAACGTCGACCTCTACACCTCCCGGTCGCTGAGCTCGATCTGGCAGCGCGTCCACGGCGCCTCGACGGGCGGCACGGCTAGCGGCCTCCACGGAAGCGCCCTCGCCTACACCGAGGTCGACCCCGCGGGTGTCCAGCTGACGACCTCGGCCGAGACGAAGATCACGATCTCCACCGACCTGACGTTCGAGGTCGGCGTGCAGAACTCGGGCGAGAACCAGGAGGTCGGCGTCAAGGTGAAGCTGACGATCCCGGCGGGCGACACCCCGATCGTCAAGAACGGGGCGATCGACGTGATCGACCCCGGCGAGACGAAGACGGTGACCTTCTCGGACTTCCCCGACTTCCCGTTCGGCGAGAACACCACGGTGCAGGTGAGCGTCGAGCCCGTGCCCGGTGAGACGCGCACCGACAACAACTCGGCCGAGTACCCGGTCGTCTTCACGCTCGAGCCTTCATGAGTCGCTCGCCTGCGGCTCGCTCTCGTGGGGGAACCCTTATTTCCCCCACGTACCCCCTACTCCCCGGGTCGTGGGGGGGAACCTTCCGGTTCCCCCCCACCCCCTCCCCACCCACGAGCCGAGGCTCGTGAGCCTCGCACTCGGGGTTGCGCTCGCCGCGTGCGCGCTGGCGGTGCTGGCGGTCGCCGTCACGCTCGCGACCTGGCAGCGGCTCCGCGCGCTCCGCCGGGGTCAGCAGGCGATCCTCGGCGGCTCGACCGCCGACGTGGTCGACTTCGCCGTCTCCCTCCAGGGCCGGATCGACGATCTCCACCGTGCGGTGGACGAGGTGGCGGCCGGATTGACGCGGGTGGATCGACGTGTCGACGGGTCCGTGACGAACACTTCCGTCGTCCGCTACGACGCCTACGCGGACGCGGGTGGCCAGCAGTCGGCGTCGTTCGCCTTCCTCGACACGAATCGGAGCGGCACGGTCGTCACCGCGATCCAGGGCCGCGACTACGCGCGGGTCTACGTGAAGGAACTCGAGCGCGGCAAGCCGTCGCTCGCCCTCTCACCCGAGGAGGCCGAAGCAGTGGAGAGAGCAATGGCTCGCTGAGCCGTCGGCACTTCCGGCCTCGCGGCCGAAAGTGCCAGGTCCTGGCCAGGTCGCGCGGGGCCTGGCGCTTTTTCGGACGAAGTCCGGGAAAGTGCCTGGTACATTCGCGACGAGGTGAATCACGTTCTCGTCCTCAACGCGAGCTACGAGCCCCTGAACGTGTGCTCGACACGTCGTGCGCACGTGCTCGTCTGGAAAGGGAAGGCAGAGGTCGTCGAGCGTCACGATGAGCCGCTGCGGACGGCGACGAACACCTACGTCCGGCCCCATGTGATCCGGCTCGTCACCTACGTGCGCGTCCCCCGCTCGGTGAAGCGCCGGATCTCGCGGCGCGCGCTCTTCGCGCGCGACGGCTGGCGGTGCGTCTACTGCGGGGACGGCGCCGCCCGGCTGACTCTCGACCACGTCGTCCCCCGGTCGCGGGGCGGCGACTCCGTGTGGGAGAACGTCGTCACCGCGTGCGGGCCGTGCAACCTTCGCAAGGGCGATCGACTGCTCGAGGAGACGCCGATGCACCTGAAGCGAGTCCCGAGTGCGCCCTCCCCCGTGCTCTTCATCAGCCTCGCGCTCCACCGCGTGCCCGAGACGTGGCTTCGCTATCTGCCGGGGATCGACCCGATAGCCGGAAACGCCGCCCAGAGCGCCGCCGAGGCCGCGTAGGGCGCTGTCCTGGCTCGCCAGGCAGGCGCGACCCGTGTCCGACCTCAGTCGGACACGTGCTCTACGGCCAGGCGCCGGCCCGCTGCACTCGACCGGGTAGCGGTCGCCCGAGCACGGAGCCGAGCCAGCGCGCCGTCTCGATCAGGGCGTCGAGATCGACGCCCGTCTCAACGCCCTCGCGCTCGAGCAGGTAGACGACGTCTTCGGTCGCGACGTTCCCCTGTGCACCGGGAGCGAAGGGGCAGCCGCCGACCCCGCCGACCGAGCCGTCGACGACGGTGGCGCCCGCCTCGAGCGCCGCGACAACGCAGGCGAGCGCGGTTCCTCGAGTGTCGTGCAGGTGAACACCGGTTGCGATCACGAGCTCGTCCACCGTGCGCCCGACGAGCCGGCCGACTCGAGTAGGCGTCGCCACGCCGATCGTGTCCGCGAGGACGATCTCGTCGACCGCGCCTCCGGCGGTGCGGGCGACCAGATCTGCGACGGCGCCCGGGTCGACCTCTCCCTCGTAGGGGCAGCCGAAGGAGCAGCTAAGGGTCACCGTCACACGTCGTCCGTCGGTGCGGGCCCTCTCGGCGACGGCGAGCGTGCGGGCGAGCCCGGCCTCGACAGTCGAGCCGCCGTTCCGTTCCTGGAACGTCTCCGTGACGCCGAACGTGCAGTGCACCTTGTCGAGCGCAGTCTCTGCGAGGCGCTCGTAGCCGCGCTCGTTCAGGACGAGCCCGGCCCAGACGGCCGAGGCTTGCGGCAGCGCTCTGACGACCTCCTCGGGCCTCGCCATCGCCGGTACGAGGTCGTCCCGCACGAAGCTCGCCACTTCGACGCGGGGTATCCCGCAATCGGCAAGGCGCCCTGCGAGCTCGGCCCGCGTCACGGGGGGCACCATGACCTCGAGGCTCTGGAGCCCGTCCCGCGGCGAGACGTCGCAGAGCTCGATGGTGCGCGTTCGGTCGGATTCCGTCACGCTGCGACGGTCTCCCAGCCCTCGTCGCGGTCGGCCCGGTACGAGCCGAAGACGCGCAGCCGGGCCGTTTCCGCGCGCATCTCGGCGAGCGCCGTCGCGAGCTCCTCGTCGAGCGGATGACCACCGAGCACGCAGTCGAAGCGGTAGTCGAACGGCCTCGACGGGATCGGCCGCGAGACGAGCTGCACCATGTCGATCGCGCGCCGCGCGAGGGGCTCGATCGCCCGGTGCAACGCGCCGGGGCGATGGTGCGTCTCGAACGTGAGGGCCGTGCGCCACTCTCCGTGCCGGCGATCGAGGCGCGTGTAGGGAGCGAGCGCCGCGAACCGGGTGTACGCCGCATGGTCGCCGACGTCGTCGGAGAGGACGACGAGCGCATGCGTCCGTGCCGCGCGCAGGCTCGCGATCGCGACGACACTCGCATCGCCGAGCCGCGCGACGGTCTCCGCCGCGTCGGCGGTGGTGGGAGCGACCACCGCGGTCGCCCACGGCAGGTCGGCGAGGAGACGTCTGCACTGGTCGAGCGCGACCGGATGCGAGCGGATCTCGCGCACCTCCTCGAGCGGAATCTTCGCCGGGCCGACAAGCGAGTGGCGGATCGGGAGGACCGCCTCGGCGACGATCGAGAGCGCGCTGTCGTAGAGCAGGTCGTGCGTCTCGTTCACAGGCCCCACGAGCGAGCTCTCGATCGGCAGGACGCCGTAGGCGCACTCCCTCGACGTGACGGCCTCGACGACGCCGGTGAAGGAGGGCTGTGGCGCGAGCCGGGCCGCAGGGAACAGCCGGTCACATGCGGCAGCGCTGTGCGCGCCTTCGCGGCCGGGGTAGGCGACGGTGTTCTCGTTCTGGGTCACGGGCTGCCTTTCGGGGTGGACGATCCGCCTTGGTGTCGGCTAGCCGGCGCGTGGCGGGAGATGGGATCCGCCGGCTAGCGCCGAAAGGCGAAGGAGAGCGCAAAGGCGAAGGTGTGGCGACTGGTGCTCTCCATCGTCGAGAGCTTAGACGGCGCAGAGCCGCTCGGCGACCCGCCTCGCCTCGACGCGGAGCTCCGGCACGGCCGTGTGCTCCCAGAGCCGCCCCTTGCGCAGAGGCCCGACGAGTGTGAGCCGCCGGGTGGCGGCGCCGTCGGCTGCGATCAGCCTCCCGTCCTCGTGGGTGTCGAGCCCGAGCCCGAGGGCGTCCGGCCGGATCGCGCCGCGTTCGCGGAGCGCGCGGATCAGGGGATCGCGCACGCGGGCGAGATCCGTGTCCGGCCCGGTGCAGTTGATCACCTTTCCCACCTCCAGCAGCTCGGGGTCCGAGCCGTCTCGTGGCGCGTAGCGCACGAGCACTCCGGTGGGCGTCTCCGTGTAGCTGCGAACAGTGCCGCGAACGAGCCGCAGCGCGCCCGACTCGAGCATCGACTCGACGGCGAACGCGGTCTCGGGGGACGAGCGGTGGCGGTGCGTCTCCCAGTACGGCCGCGCGTGACGGAGGAAGCGTCGACGCTCGTCCGTCGCGAGACGCTGCCAGAGCGCGGGCGTCGCGTCCCGGATCGACGTGACGACCTCGCGCCAGTCGATGCCCGACTCTTCGGCCCGTCGCACCTCGCCACGCAGGGCGCGCAGCATCCCCAGAGCGGTCGGCTGCCATACATCCACGTCATCGGGTGGATCCAGGTGCGGCGGCGGCCTCGCCGAGAGGCGGTGCGCCTGTGGGAGGAGGCCGCGGCGCGAGATGGCGACGATCGGCGCCTGCTGATCGTCGTCGCGGAGCGCGAGGACGATGTCGCACATGGTGAGACCGCTGCCGAGGAGGAGCACGGGCTCCTCGCGCACGCGCTCGAGCGCGTCGGCGGCCCAGGGGTCGCGGGCGTACCTGAGGCTGGCGTAGAGCCCCTCGCCGGCAACCGGAGGGTCGGACGGTGGGTAGTTCCCGACCGCGAGCACGCAATGCGCCGCGTTCACCAATCGACCGTCAGAGAGCGTGAGGCGAGCACCGTCCGCATGCTCCTCGACGTCGACCGCCTCGCCGGCGACACGGATCAGGCGCACACCCGAGGAGCGCTCTGCCTCGGCGAGGCTTCGGCCGAGGTACTCGCCGTACAGGTGACGGGGGACGAACGAGCCGCCCGTCAGGGCACGATCGTGGGCGCGGACGTGGCGTAGGAAGTCGTCCGGATCGTCCTCGAACGCGCTCATGCGCCCGGCGGGCACGTTCAGCGTATGGCTCGTGGACGGCGTCCCGTAGGCGACGCCACCGACCTCCGGCCCGGTTCGCTCGACGAGGACGATGCGGTCGATCGACCCGGGTGAGAGGCGCAGCACGTGCGTCGCGACCATCGTCCCGCAGAACCCTGCCCCGACGATCGCGAGCGTCGCCATCTCAGGCGGCCAGGTTGCGGAGAACGGCCGTGCCCACGTCGCTCGTCGTGGCGGTGCCCCCCAAGTCGTGCGTCTGCACCTCGCCGAGAGCCGCGTCGATCGCCCGTTCGAGCGCGTCGGCCTCCTGCCCTTGCCCGAGACCGTGCCGCAGCAGGAGTGCGGTCGAGCGGAGCATCGCGGCCGGGTTGGCGATGCCCCGGCCGGCGATCTGCGGCGCCGAGCCGTGCACCGGCTCGAAGATCCCCGGCCCGTTGTCGCCGAGGGAGGCCGAGGCCGCGAGCCCGAGCCCGCCGGTCACTGCGGCGGCGACGTCCGAGAGGATGTCTCCGAAGGTGTTCTCCGTCAGTACGACGTCGATCGTCTCGGGCGCGGTCACGATCGTCATCGCGAACGAGTCGACGAGGGCATGGTCGAGCGGCACGTCGGCGTACTCCGTCGCGCCGAGCTCGGTCACGACGTCGCGCCAGAGCCGCGACGTGTGGAGCACGTTCACCTTGTCGACCGAGGTCAGGCGCTGACCTCGCTCGCGCGCGAGCGCGAAGGCACGGTGCGCGATGCGCTCGACCTCGGGCCTCGAGTACTCGCAGGTGTCGAACCACGTCCCGTCGTCGCGGGTGCCCTTCTCCCCGAAGTAGAGCCCGCCGACGAGCTCGCGGACGACCAGGAGGTCGATCCCCTCCGCGCGCGCGGGTCGCAGGTTCGCGTAGACGCCGAGCTCCTTCCGGAGCGCGAGGAGTCCCTGCTCCGGTCTGACCGGGGCACCCTCGAGCTCGAGCAGCCCGACGGCGCCCAGGAGCACCGCATCGGCGGCCCGACACGCAGCGAGCGTCTCGTGGGGTAATGGTTGGCCCCCGGCGAGGATCGCATTCCCGCCGAATGCGTGCTCGCCGTGCTCGATTCCGAGCTCGTCGAGCACCCGGACCGCCTCGGCCACGACCTCAGGCCCGATGCCGTCGCCCGGCAGGACGGCGACGCGTGTCACGCGATGCCGTGTGCGCGCTCGTAGTCCGCGATGGCGTCCTCGTGGCCGAGCGTGAGGGCGATCTCGTCGAGACCGTTGAGGAGCCGATTGCGGGTCGCCCCGTCGAACTCGAATGGCACCACGCGCCCGGCCGGCGAGACGACGACGCACCGCTCGAGATCGACGGTCAGCTCGGAACCCGTGTCGAGATCGACCTCCTCCATCAGCCGCTCGACCTCGTCCTCGGTCAGCGTCACGGCCAGAAGACCGACCTTCCCGGCGTTGGTGCGGAAGATGTCACCGAAGGACGGCGCCACGATGGCCTCGAAGCCGTAGTCCTGGAGCGCCCAGGCGGCGTGCTCGCGCGACGAGCCGCAGCCGAAGTTCCTTCCCGTGAGGAGCACCCTCCCGCCGCGGAACTCGGGACGGTTGAGCTCGAATCCGTGCAGGTCGTTTCCGTCCTCGTCGTAGCGCCAGTCGTGGAAGAGGTGCTTGCCGAAGCCAGTGCGCTCGATGCGCTTGAGGAACTGCTTCGGGATGATCTGATCGGTGTCGACGTCAGGGCGGTCGATGACGGCGACGCGGCCGGAGGCGACACGTACCGGCCTCATGCGGGCACCGGCTCGTGGTCGAGCTCCCGGACGTCGACGAATCGGCCGTGGAGCGCGGCCGCTGCCGCCATCTGCGGGCTGACGAGGTGCGTCCTGCCGCCACGGCCCTGGCGGCCCTCGAAGTTGCGGTTCGACGTCGAAGCGCACCGCTCTCCCGGCGCAAGCACGTCCGGGTTCATGCCGAGGCACATCGAGCACCCCGCGAGCCGCCACTCGAACCCGGCGTCGACGAAGATCCGGTCGAGCCCCTCCGCCTCGGCCTGGCGGCGCACGGTCGCCGACCCGGGCACCACGAGTCCCTTCACCCGGGAGTCGATTCTCTGGCCGGCGACGATCTCGGCAGCGGCGCGCAGGTCTGCGAGCCTCGAGTTCGTGCACGAGCCGATGAAGACGCGATCGATCGCGATCTCGTCGATTCGCTGGCCTGGTCGGAGCTCCATGTAGGCGAGCGCGCGCTCGGCGGCGGCGCGGTCGGCCTCGTCGGTGAGCGACGCCGGATCGGGGACGGTGCCGTTCACGGGAGCGACCATGCCGGGGTTCGTGCCCCACGTGACCTGCGGGACGAGCTCTGCGATGTCGACGACGTGATGCCTGTCGAACTCGGCATCCGCATCAGACGGAAGCGTGCACCACTCGGCAAGTGCGCGCTCCCAGCGCTCTTCACGTGGTGTGTGCTCGCGACCTTCGAGGTAGGCGAAGGTCGTCTCGTCAGGTGCGATCAACCCTGCTCGCGCGCCCCACTCGATCGACATGTTGCAGATCGTCATCCGCTCCTCCATCGAGAGCGAGCGGACGGTGTCGCCCGCGTACTCGACGACGTGGCCCACGCCCCCGTCGACGCCGAGGAGGCCGATCGCGCCGAGGATCATGTCCTTGGCCGTGAGACCGCGCGGCAGCTTGCCGGTGAACTCGAGCAGCATCGTCTGCGGCCGCTGCTGCGGCAGGGTCTGCGTGGCCAGCACGTGCTCGACCTCGGACGTGCCGATCCCGAACGCGAGCGCGCCGAAGGCGCCGTGCGTCGAGGTGTGGCTGTCACCGCAGACGATCGTCTTTCCCGGCTGGGTGAGGCCGAGCTCGGGGCCGATCACGTGCACGATCCCCTCGTGCCCCGACCCCGTCGCGTGCAGCGCGATCCCGAACTCCTCGCAGTTGGCGCGCAGCGCGTCGAGCTGCGCCCTCGCGAGAGGGTCGGCGACCGGACCGGGCAAGGTCGGCACGTTGTGATCCATCGTCGCGACCGTCAGCTCCGGCCGCCGCACGCCTCGACCCGCGAGCCGGAGCCCGTCGAACGCCTGGGGCGAGGTCACCTCGTGCACGAGGTGCAGATCGACGTACAGCAGCGCCGCCTCACCCGGCTCGTCCCGGACGAGATGCCGCTCCCAAACCTTCTCGAAGAGCGTGCGACCCACCCGCTCAGGCTAGCGCGAGGACGTCGTCGAGGAATGCGTCCCGTCATGGCCCCCGAGTCAAGAGAAGGCCGCGACGGCTCCCAGGACTCCGTCGTCGCAGCCAGCCTTGGTCAGGATGAAACGGGAATCCCCGCCTTCCCTGCAAGTCGTGACTTGAACGTCTCCCAGTCAGCTCCCGTTCTCCCGAGCACGTGGGCTGCGTCGAACCATGACTGCGTGGTCGGGGACTCGGACTTGAGCGTTTCACGGTCTAGGCCACCCAGCGCAATGATGGTCCAGTACTCCCGATACCCGGCACCCTTGTCTTCTGATGCGACTTCTCAGCCTCGCCAGCTCTGTTGTGAGCGTTGCTCCTGTCGGCTCCGCCCTTGAGATGTCCTTCGACGACCTCGGCAATCGCGAGAAACACTTCTAGAGTTGCCGGGCGACCAATAGGGTTGTTGTTCGCACCCTGAAACCGGGACCCGAGTGTCAAGAGTGCGCATTGCACTCGTGTCGACGGCTTCCAGAGCAATCGATCGGGCATCGGTGAGCCACGTCTTGCGCGCGGCGACAAGAAGCTGGTGAAACGCGATCTGACGTGACGGTGAGGGTGGGTTGATTGTCACGCCGCGGACGCTGCGACTCGCAACCGGCGTTCGGCGATGTCGACGTATTCGGGATTGAGCTCGACACCGAGAAACCGTCGACCTAAGGCTATGGCTGTCAGCCCCGTAGTCCCCGAGCCCAGGAACGGATCGAGCACAAGGTCATGCGGGCTGCTTGACAGCGCGATGCATGGTTCGACCAGAGCGGAGGGAAAGGTGGCAAAGTGAGCTTCCTTGTACGCCTGCGTGTTGATGTTCCACACGGTCCGAACATTGCGATCATTGAGGCCACGAACTGCTGTGTGGTCGTACGTGTAACGCTCGCTCTTGCTGAACAGAAAGACGTATTCGTGTGATCTCGTCGGCCTATCCTTGACGCTCTCGGGTTGACAGTTCGGCTTGTTCCACACAAGGTCGGCGCGGAGATACCAGCCCGCGGCCTGCAGCGCGAACGCCAGTCTCCATGGCACGCCAATCAGATCCTTCGGCTTAAGGCCCCTCGGCGTCGGTGGACGGACATCCATCGCTCGAACGGGGTTCTTGCGATCAGGCGCTCGCCACGTTCGACCACCTGAGGTGTAGGAGTCGCCTATGTTCAACCACAGCGTGCCGTCGTCGCGTGTGACTCGTCGTACCTCCTCGAAGACGGCAACGAGGTTCGCGATGTACTGCTCGAGGGAGGACTCGAGACCAATCTGACCCTCGATGTCGTAGTCGCGGAGCGACCAGTATGGCGGTGAGGTGACCGTGGTCTGGACAAGCCTCGAAGGCATTCGCCTCAGAACGGAGCGGCTGTCGCCAATCACTATCGTAGGCAGCTCGAAGTCCTGCCGTTCGAGGTCCTCCGCTTCGAGCAACGCGAGCTCCTTCACTACGCAGCGACCTGCGTCATCGGTCGCGGCGAATGGCAGCTCGAGCCACTCGCTTTCCTCGTGCACGCCTTGAGCATGGCGCGGAACGTGTAACGAAACTGGACCTCATGAGAGCCGAGATCGTAACGGCCGACCCTGACGCGACCCCTCGGGAGGCCAGTCTCTTGCCAACGTGAGCACGTCTTCCAGAAACGTCTCCGCGTCCGGCTCGATCGGGACCGGGGCGTAGGTGAATGAGACCGGGCCGGGGGTCTTGAGGCCGTCGCCCGTGACGAGCAGGACGACGCGATCGCGCGCTCGCACCTCACCCGCGGCGAGGGCGGCACGCAGCGCGCCGAGCGTCACGCCCGTCGCCGTCTCGCCGAACACACCGGTCGTCCGGGCGAGAAGAGCCATGTTCTTACCCACAGCCTCCTCGGCGACGGCGTGGATCGAGCCGCCGGTCTCGCGGGCGGTGGCGACCGCGAAGTCGCCGTCCGCGGGGCTCCCGATCGCAAGCGAACGGGCGACCGTCGCGGGGCGCACGGGGATCACCCGGACGCCGTCTGCGAACGCGGTCGCGACCGGAGAGCAACCGGCCGCCTGGCCGCCCACGAGGCTCGGAACGACACCGTCGACCAGCCGGAGCTCGCGGAGCTCCGCGAAGCCCTGTCCGAGCTTGTGGAAGAGCGCCCCCGAGGCGATCGGCGCGACGACGACGTCCGGCACTCGCCAGCCGAGCTGCTCGGCGATCTCGTAGGCGAGCGTCTTCGAGCCCTCCGCGTAGTACGAGCGGAGGTTGACGTTGACGAAGCCCCACGGGAGCTCGAAGGAGAGCTCGACGGTCAGACGCGAGCAGTGGTCGTAGTGGCCATCGACGGTGTAGACCGTCGGACCGTAGGCAGCGGCCGCGGTCAGCTTCTCCGGCTCGAGGTCGGCTGGGACGAAGACCGCCGCGTCGAGTCCCTCGGCGGCGGCGCGCGCCGCGACGGCTGCTGCGAGGTTGCCCGTCGAGGAGCAGGCGAGCGTCCCGAGACCGAGCTCCTGGGCCTTGCGGGCCGCCACCGCGACGACCCGATCCTTGAACGAGTGCGTCGGGTTCGCGGTGTCGAGCTTGAGCCAGAGCTCGCGGACCCCGACCTCGGCGGCGAGCCGCGGGGCCGGCACGAGCGGTGTCCAGCCCGGGCTCAGCCGTGGCTCGGTAGGAGCCGCGACCGGGAGCACGTCGGCGTACCGCCAGATCGAGGCCGGGCCGTCCGCCAGGCGCTCGCGCGTCACCGTCCGGCGGAGCAGCTCCCAGTCGTAGGCTGGGTCGAGGGGACCGAAGCACCGGCTGCACGAGCCGATCGCCTCGAGGGGGTGCTCGGTCGCACAGACCCGACAGGTGAGGGAGAGGGCTGACACGGCTGGGGACCTCCTTCGCTCGCTCGACACATCCATCCGGGTTTGGCACCGGGCCCTCTCGCGAGGGGGGTTGCCGAGGCGTCACAGGGCCGGTCCCTCAGCCTCTCTCGATGTGGAGCGGGACGAATCCCGCGTCCGGTCGCAGCCTACATCCTGTCCGCCGCGGGCGCGTCCACCCGTCCGAAGCTAGGCTCGCTGTCGTGTACGTAGTGCAGCGTCGTCCACCCACCCGTCTCGAGGCGCTCTGATCGACGCATCCGGTGACGGCTCGGCGAACCGTGAGCTGATCGACCGGTTCTACACGGCCTTCTCGTTGCGAGACCATTGGACGATGGGCGCCTGTTACTGCGCGGACGCGCGGTTCTCGGATCCGGTCTTCGGTGACCTCGAGGGCGACGAGGTGCGGGCGATGTGGCGCATGCTGTGCGAGCGCGGAACGGATCTCGTCGTCACGCACTCCGATGTCGAGGCGGACGCCGAACGGGGCTCCGCACAGTGGGTCGCGAGCTACACGTTCTCGGCCACGGGTCGCCGTGTGCGGAACCAGATCGAGGCTGCGTTCCGCTTCGAGGAGGACCTGATCGCAGAGCACGACGACCGGTTTCCGCTCTGGACGTGGACGCGCCAGGCGCTCGGCCCCGTGGGTGTCCTGCTCGGCTGGTCGCCACCGGTGCAGGGCAAGGTGCGCGCGCAAGCACGTGCCGCGCTTCGGGCCGCGATGGCTCGCGACGTGCTCTAGAGTCGGGGAACCACATGGGGGCTGTGGCTCAGAGGGGCAGCGTGACCGCCCCTTCCGAGGCCGGTTGGACGAGCGAGGCGAACTTCGCCAGCGCGCCGCTCGTCACCTTGGGGACGAACGTCGGCAGCTCGCGGAGCCGCGCGGCGATCTCGTCGTCGGCGAGCTCGACGTCGAGGGAGCGGCGGTCGACGTCGATCACGATCGTGTCGCCTTCGCGGACGGCCGCGAGCGCACCGCCCGTCGCGGCCTCGGGGCAGACGTGGCCGACCATGAACCCGTGGGTGGCGCCGGAGAAGCGGCCGTCGGTGACGAGCGCTACCTCGTCCGAGAGCCCCTCGCCGACGATCGCGGCCGTGACGTGCAGCATCTCGCGCATGCCGGGGCCGCCCACGGGGCCCTCGTAGCGGATCACGACTACGTCACCGGCGACAATCCGGCCCGCCTTGACGGCGGCGAAGGTGTCCTCCTCCGAGTCGAAGACGCGCGCCGGTCCGCGGTGATGCGTCCGCGCCTCGCCCGCGAGCTTCAGGACGCAGCCGCCCGGCGCGAGGTTGCCGCGCAGGATGGCGAGCCCGCCGCGTGACTTGATCGGGGTCTCGATCGGGACGACCACCTCCTGCCCGTCGGTCTCGACGACCGCATCAGCGATCTCGCCGAGCGTGCGTCCGTCGACATTCGGGGTCGAGGGGTCGATCAGCCCCGCCTTTGCGAGCTCGCGGGCGACGAGCGCGATCCCGCCCGCGGCGTGGACGTCGGTCGCGACGAAGCGACCGAAGGGCTTCAGGTCGGCCACGATCGGCGTCCGAGCCGAGATCGCGTCGAAGTCGTCGATCGTGAAGTCGATCGAGAGCTCCTTCGCGATCGCGACGAGGTGCAGGACGCCGTTCGTCGACCCACCCGTGGCCGCGACCGAGGCGGCCGCGTTCTCGAGGGACGCCTTCGTGATGATCTGCGACGGTCGCACGTCGCGTCGCACGAGATCGACGACGAGCCGGCCGGCCTCCGCAGACGCCTCCTCCTTCGACGCGTCGAGCGCCGGGATGTCGTTCCGGCCGCCCGGGCTGATGCCGAGGAACTCGAGCGCCGTCGCCATCGTGTTGGCGGTGAACTGGCCGCCGCACGCGCCCGCCGCCGGACAGGCCGCCGACTCGAGCTCGTGGAGGTCGGCCGCCGTGATCTTGCCGGCCGCATGGGCGCCGATCTGCTCGTAGACGTCCTGGATCGTCACGTCGCGGCCCCGCCAGCGCCCGGGCGCGATCGAGCCGGTGTAGAGCACGAGCCCGGGGATGTCGAGTCGCGCGAGCGCCATCACGGCGGCCGGGATCGTCTTGTCGCAGGCGATCAGGCACACGAGTCCGTCGAAGAGGTGGCCGCGTACGACGAGCTCGATCGAGTCGGCGATCGTCTCGCGTGAGACGAGCGAGGCGCGCATGCCCGACGTTCCCATCGAGACCCCGTCCGAGACGGCGATCGTGTTGAACTCCATCGGCGTCGCGCCGGCCTCGCGGATCCCGCGCTTGACGTGGGGCGCGAGCGCGCGCTGATTCAGGTTGCACGGCATCGTCTCGATCCACGTTGTGCAGACGCCGATGATCGGCTTCGCGAGATCCTCGTCCGTGAAGCCGGTCGCCTTCAGCATCGCCCGCGCGCCGGCGCGGTCGGGACCGTCGGTCAGCGCTGCACTGTGACGCTTTGCCGGGTCGGAGGGGATGTCGTAGGGAGTCGTCACGGGTCGCCTCTCTCGATTGGATTGGACGGGGTGCGGCACCACTCGCTGAACGAGCCGGGATAGAGCCTCGCATCCTCGCGGCCGGCAGCGACGAGCTTCTGGACGACGACGCACGCGGTCACGCCCGAGCCGCAGTAGGCGACGACCTCCGTCGGCCCGGTCGCATCGGCGGGGAGCGGCTCTTCGAAGAACGCGTTGCGCGCTCCGGGGATCCGGCCGGCCACCGGGTCGAGCGGCTCGGTCTCGCCGCGCCAGCGGTCGCGTGCGCGCGCGTCGTAGAGGACGAGCGAGGGATCGTCGAGCCGCATGCGGATCTCCTCGGCGTCGATCAGGTCGTCGTCGCGGAGACGTGACACGAAACGCACAGGCGTGGGCCGCGCCAGCTCGGTCGTCAGCGCGCCGCCGTAGCTGCGCAGGTCGAACGTGCCGCAGGCGTCGTGACCGAGGTGGCGGAGGAGCCACCAGCAACGGGCGGCCCAGCCCGTGCCATCGTCGTAGGCGAGGACGAGCGTCCCAGGCCCGATCCCCGCGGCCCCGATGGCCGCGGCGAGCTTCTCGGGATCCGGCAGCGGGTGCCGGCCTCCGACCGCCGGATCCGCGACGACAGCGGAGAGGACACTTTCGGGGTCGAGATGCACGGCACCCGGCGGATGCCCGTCGTTGTACGCCGCCCGCGGGCGGCAGTCGACGAGCACCACGTCGGTCACAGCGCGCCTCGACCCGCGACGGCGAGTGGCAGGACGTCGTGGTCGCGATATCGCTCGCGGAGCGCTGCGACGCACGCGCCGGTGTCGTCGGCCCAGACGATCACCGTAGGCCCCGAGCCGGAGAGCGTCGCGCCCCTGGCGCCCGGTGGGGAATCGAAGCGCACGTCGTCGAGCAGCGACGAGGGGCGGTAGGGCTCGTGCAGCCTGTCGTCGAGCCCTGCGGCGAAGAGCTCCGCGTTCCCGGTCGCCACGCCGGCGGCGAGCAGCGCCGCTCGGGCCGCCGTCGCCGATGCGTCGAGATGGGTGACCATGGTCGGGAGCGAACGGCGGGCGGCGTCGGT
>JACDBY010000051.1 GCA_013694685.1 Actinomycetota bacterium | reverse complement strand
CGGCCGTGCGATCGTCGAGCTCGCGCAGGACCGCGCCCGGGCGGCGCTGCTGGGAGCCGCCGGACGTGCCCGCGCACTCACGGAGTTCTCGCAGGAGCGCTGCACCGAGAGGATCGAGGCGCTCTATCGCGAGGCGCTGGTTGCTGCGGGAGGCCGGCGCTCGCGGACAAGGCGCCAGGCGCGCTCGAGTGCGAACGCAGCGAGCACCGCGAGCAGGAAGTCCCACGGCACCCGGTAGCGCACCGTCCCGGCGAACACCATCGCGAGGAGCGTCGAGAGACCGAGGAGCACGGCGGCGAGCGCGACGAAGCGGCGCGGCGCGAGGAAGGCGCCCCAGAGCGCGAGCGCGTAGAGGACGACGACGTAGGCGGGCTCGACCGTCCGCTGCGCGAGCCCCGCCAGGCCCTGCTGACCCGACTCGTCGGCCTCGACGGAGAGGACGGGCGACCACAGCATCCCCGCCGCCTGGACGGCGAGGCGTGCCTTCTCGCCCGGCTCGTCCCGCCAGAAGTCGAGCACCTCGTCGCGGTAGAAGGCCGCCTGCTCGCACTCGTCGACGGCCTTCGCAGCCTCGATGGAGATGGCCGCAGCCCGCTCGGGCCAGGGCGGGACGCCCGGGAGGTCGGGGACGTCGTCGATCCAGCCGCCCCGGGCGAGCACGTCGTACGTCTCGGGGTTGTTCGCCTTCCAGAGCGCGCGTGTGTCGGTCGTGATCGTCGGGCACCCGATCACGACGTCGTTGCGAACGATCCACGGCGCGGTCGTCGCCGCTGCCGCGGCGACGACGAGAAATGCAGCTCCCATCGTGCGGCCAGCAGGTCGCATACGCCATGCCACGAAGATCGCCAGCACGAGCGGCAGGAGCACGAGGCGCGTATTCGACAGGATCGCGAGCCCGGCGACGCCGCCGGTCGCTGCGGCGAGCGGCCACGCTCGCCGGTCGTGGGCGAGGAGCGCGAGGAGGCAAACGACGGCCGCGAGCAGACCATCCAGGATCTCGCGGTTCACGTGCACGTCGTGCCAGACGACGTACGGATGCAACGTCGTCACGAGGGCGGCGAGCACGCCGATCCGCGTCGAGGCGAGCCGGCGTCCGATGAGGAAGACGACGAGAGCGGTCGCGACCGCGAGCAGCACCTGTGCGAGCCCGACCACGACCCACGAGCGCTCGATCGGCCAGTAGAGCGCAGCCAGAAACCAGGCGTAGAGCGGTTGCGTGTAGGCCGAGGGCACCTCGGGCAGGAAGCCGAACGTGCCGCTGGCGACGAGTGTCGTCGCGAACGTGTCGCTCTTCTCGACGTACTTCTCGAGGATCTCGTCGCGCTCGAGCGCGAGCGCCGCGAGACGGGGAAAGGCGGCCGCCGCCACGACGAGCAGCACGGCGCGTGGTATGCGTTGCCGGATGCCGCTAACCCCAATGCCGCCCACGTCGAGCGAACGGTACGCAGTGGTCTCGTGTCACGTCGAGCGACCGCTCGACGACGCGGTCTGGCGCGCCTTCGCCGATCTCCAGCGGCGCCGGCCGGGCGGTCTCGTGATCGCGGCGCTCATCCGCCCACCGGATCGTGCGGCGGGTGAGCTCGACGAGGCGCTCTGGGTGGAGCGGGCGCGTGAGGCGTCCCGGCGGGGGCCGCTCGGGCACCACACGCACTTCACGAGTCCGAGCCACGCGCGACCGACGGGTGGCGGCACTGGCGCGCGGGTGAGAGGAGAGGGCGCGTGGCTCCGCGAGCGAGGGCTCGAGCCGACCCTCTTCTGCGGTGGCGGCTGGTACACCGACCGCGCGGTCGCCGAGGCGTGCGCCGAGCTGGGTTATCTGGACTGCACGCCGAGGGTGACCCGACCCCACTATCTGCCCGAAGGCGCAGCGTGGGCAGAGCTTGCGACCCCCGCAATCGTCGAGCTCGAAGGCGCAAGTGACGACCAGTCACCAGCCCGGCTCGCTGCCGTGCCGACGACCCATGGTGCGGGCGATCTCGCGCGGGCGCTCGTCCGTCCGGGACTCCCGGCGCGTGTCCACGCGTACTTCCACGACACCGACCTCGTCGATCGCCGGCGTCGGGCGCTCATCGTCCTCGGTCTCCAGCTTCTCGGTCGGCGTCGACCGTCCACCGATCTCGACGCGGTCGCCGCCGCGGTGCGCGAGCACGCGCCACCCGTCGCCTGGGGGCGCGTCGCGCGCGGAGAGGCCGCCGCCGGCCCAGCGTAGAATCCGGGCGTGCCGAGCGAGGCGCCCACGAAGGTGGTGCCGGCCACGGGGTCGCCGACCAACCCTGGCGACATCCGACGCTCGCGATCCCACGCGCTCTCGCGCGGCTCGCTGACGGGAGCGGCGCGGCGGGCGGTCAGCATCGCAGCCCTTGCCGGCGCCGACGTCCTCGGTCTCGCGCTCGGTCTCTACGCCGCTCTGGTACTCCGCGCCCTCCTCTACGGCGACACCGTGTACTGGCGGCTCCTCTGGGACGCCGGCCCCGGCGAGTGGCTGCCGTTCCTCGCCCCGATCACGGTGCTCGTGTTCCTGCAGGCGGGTCTCTACGCGCCGCGCGAGCGACGCGCCGGTGTCGGCCGCGTGCTCGCCGCGCTCGTCCTCGTCGCGCTGATCGTCCTCGCCTTCGGGGTCGGCACGGACTACGACTTCACGACGACCGGGCTCATTCCGACCGCGGTCGCTACGAGCGCGCTCGCGATCGGGGGGCTGCGCGCCGCGTACGAGTCGATCTCGCTCGAGGTGATGCGGCTCGCCGGCATGCGGCGTCGTCTCCTGCTCGTCGGCGAGGGCGAGACGCTCGCCGACCTCGAGCGCCAGCTCCATGCCTCGCGCGGCGGGCTCGGGGTCGAGGTCGTCGGGAGCTTCGCGGCCTCCCCCGGCCGTACCGGGCTAACCGCCTCGTTCGATCGTCTCG
>JACDBY010000428.1 GCA_013694685.1 Actinomycetota bacterium | reverse complement strand
TGCCGATCAGGCTATAGAAGCCGGACTTCTTCGCGGCGCTCGCGGGCGAAGAAGTGAATGCCGTCCACGAACCGGACCCAGTTACAGCGCGTGCACATGACGAGTGAGTGCGTCCGCGCGCTGTCGGCGAGGTACCGCACCCCGCGAAGCAGGTCGCCGCCGGAAACCCCGGTCGCGGCGACGATGGCCTCGGTCGGCGCCAGGTCGTCGATCGACCAGATGCGCTCGATGTCCTCGATCCCGTGTTCGGTCGCGCGCTCGATCTCGTTCCTCGTCGTCGGCCAGAGCTGCGCCTGCATCTCGCCTCCGAGGCAGCGGAGAGCGGCGGCTGCCAGGACCGCCTGACGCGTGCCGCCGATGCCGATCGCGAGGTGGTCGTTCGTCCCGCGAATCGCGGCCGAGATCGAGGCCGTCACGTCTCCGTCCTGGATGAGCTTGATGCGCGCGCCCGACTGGCGGATCTCCTCGATCAGGTCGTGGTGGCGAGGACGGTCGAGGACGATCGTCGTGATGTCGCCCACCCGCCGGCCGAACGCTTCGGCGATCGCCTCGATGTTCGCCGCGACAGGCTGCTTGAGGTTGATCTTCCCGCGCGCCAGGGGCCCGACGGCCATCTTTCGCATGTACATGTCGGGAAGCGTCTGGAGCGACCCCGGCTCGCCCGCCGCGATCATCGACATCGCACCGCTGCCTCCACGCGCGACGATCCCGGCGCCCTCCAGCGGATCGAGCGCGAGGTCGAACGTCTCGCCTCCGGCGCCGATCTTCTCCCCAGCCGCAAGCTTGTCCGCCTCCTCGGAGGCCCCGATGACGATGTTTCCGTCGAACGGCAGCAGCTCGAGAGCCTCTCTCATGCCGGTGCAGGCCGCTTCCTGAGCCCCGTCCTGGTCTGCGCGCCCCAGCCAGCGAGCGCTTGCCAGCGCCGCCCGCTCGGTGACGCGGGCGAAGCTCTCGCAGAGGCAGGTGCGAGCCGTGCCCATCTGACTCTCGGCTGCTTCGGGAGCGGTTTGCGTCACGACACCTTCTGCAGTCTGTCAGCCGCGGTCAGCACGAGCTCCATGACCTCGGCAATCGACCTCTCGCGCTCCCGGTTGTCGATCACGCGGACGCCGTTGACCCGAGCGCGCTCCACGACGTAATCCTGCAGGTAGCGGATGTCCGACAGCTTCTCCAAGTACTTGTCGAGCGGGCGCATCCCGTCCGAGGTGAGATCGCGGATCCAGAAGTGGCCCGCGTGCGTCTCCTCGCTCTCGATCGCGATCACGCACTGCACGACAAGCGCGTTTTCGATGGGCGGCAGCATCCCGGGCACGAGGTGGACGCCTTCGAGCACCATCGACCAACCCTCCTCGAGCGCGCGGTCGATGGCAGCTTTGACGCCTACGAGCACGTGGCGCGTCTGGTCGAGGAACCCGTGGATGAGCGGATCGACCTCCTCCTCCTCGGCGCTGTGCAGCGGAGTACCCGCCTCGAAGCTCGAGTGGTGAATGGTCGGCATCAGCTCGGGGCTGAACAGAGCGCGCATCGTCTGCCGCACGAAGTCGGTCGACGTCACGCGAGTGATGCCGAGGCGGTAGGCGACCTCCGTGGCGATCGTCGACTTGCCCGTGCCCGTTGCGCCGCCGACTAGGACGATGATGGGAAGGTCGAGCTCCTGAAGCTCCTGGTAGCGGCGCAAACGACCGACCACTTTCCCGGCCTCGTCGCCGAGGACGCTCACGGCGAGCTCTTCGACGCGATCGAGATCGGTGCTGCCTGACTTACGTTCTGAGAGATCTTGCTCGACGAGCCTCGCCACGTCGTAGGCGAGGGAGGGCGAGACGCCGGCCCGGATCAAGGCCCGTGCCATCAGGCCCTTCGAGTACGGCTCGTCGTCGCCGAGCGGTAGTGGGTCGGTGCGCCTGCGCTCGGTCATCTAGCGGGCTCCTCCTGCGCGGCCTCGGCGAGCGCGGCGAGTTCCCGGTCGAGGTCTGGCTCGCCGTCGAGCGGCGTCACGTCGTTGTCGAGGAACACGCACTCGA
This sequence comes from Actinomycetota bacterium, assembly GCA_013694685.1. Lineage (GTDB taxonomy): Bacteria > Actinomycetota > Thermoleophilia > Gaiellales > Gaiellaceae > Gaiella. The sequence continues at coordinate 529 of JACDBY010000428.1, read as the reverse complement.
CGCCGCGCTCGTGGGCGGCCTCAGCCACGACGTCGATCGCGGCCGCCTTGATCTCGATGAGGTAGGTCTCGGCATCGATCGATTCCAGGTCGGACCGCAGCTTGTCCCGGTCGCTGAGGTTCCCCGAGATGTGGGCAACCTCCGCGCCGTGCTCTTCGGACAGCAGCTCTTTGAGACGATCGTGGGCCTCCTCGGGCGCGGTCGTGAAGACGGCGACACGCTTCCCTTTGACCGGCTCGACGGGTCGCGGGCGCATCGCCGTGGCGATGACCGTCAGATCCGGCTTCACCTCGTCGATCGCCTCGCGGATCTCGTCATGGCGCGAGCCAAGCTCGGCGGCCGTCAGCACGACGAGGTCGGAGACGAGCACGCGATAGGTGTTCAGGTAGCCGGTCAGGAGTTCGGGCTCGATGCTCGAGTTGGCGATCAGGATGCGCCGCTTGGTGGCAATCGGCGGGAACGCTGCGCCGCTGCCCTCGAAGATGACGAGATCTGGCTTTCGCTCGATGGCGAGGCGCGCTCCGTCGGC
>JACDBY010000404.1 GCA_013694685.1 Actinomycetota bacterium | reverse complement strand
CGGCAAGGGGATGCGGCTCCCGCGTCGCGCGCACGTCCGCGTCGTCGTCGGCGAGCCGATCGTCGTCGAGCGCGCGCCCGTGACGATTCCGGCCGCACGAGAGCTGACCGCGCGGCTGCGCGCGGAGGTAGAGCGCCTCGCGAGCGCACCCGCACAGCCGCGGGGACGGTAGGCACACTCGGTCCGTGCCTGGCCGGCGATTCGACTCGTTCGCGGGAGTAGAGCCTCCCGAGCGTCCCGCGGATCCGGCCGTCCGGCGGGCAAACTTCCGCCGGATCATCGTCCTCTTCAAGCGCTACCGGGCGCGGCTCGGGCTCGTCTCGGGGCTGATCGTCGTCTCCGCCGCGCTCGGCGTTGTCCCGTCGTTCCTGCTCCGCGAGGTTCTCGACACGGCGATCCGCGTCGATCCAGGGACCGGCGAGGCGAGGGTTCGGCTCGGGTTCCTCGCCGTCCTCGTCGGCGGGATGGTCGCGATCCCGATCGTGACGGGTGTCATCGGCGTCTGGCAGACGCTCCTCTCGAACCTCGTCGGCCAGGCGGTCATGCACGACCTCCGGAGCTCGGTCTACCGCCATCTGCAACGGCTCTCGCTCGCCTTCTTCACCCGGACGCGGACGGGGGAGGTGCAGAGCCGGATCGCGAACGACATCGGCGGGATCGAGACCGTCGTCACCTCGACGGCGACCTCGGTGCTCGCGAACGTCACGACGGTGCTCGCGACCGTCGCCGCGATGCTCCTGCTCGATTGGCGGCTGGCCGCCTTCGCCCTCGCGTTGCTGCCGCTCTTCGTGTGGCTCACGAAGCGGGTCGGCGACCAGCGCAAGAAGGTGACCGCCGAGCGGCAAGCGTCGCTCGCGGACGTCTCCTCGATCGTGCAGGAGTCGCTCTCGGTCTCGGGGATCCTGCTCGGCAAGACGATGGGTCGGTCGGAGGACCTCGCGGTGCGGTTCGAGACCGAGTCGCAGCGTCTTGCAGGCCTCGAGGTGCGAAGCAGGATGACGGGCCGCTGGATGATGGCCGCGATCCAGACGACCTTCGCGGTGATGCCAGCGCTCGTCTACTTCTTCGCCGGCTGGACGATCTCGCAAGGGAGCGGCGCGATCACGATCGGCACGCTCGTCGCCTTCACCACTCTGCAGACCCGACTTTTTTTCCCGATCGGCAGCCTGCTCGGGGTGCAGCTCGAGGTGCAGAGCTCGCTCGCGCTCTTCGACCGGATTTTCGAGTACCTCGACCAGCCGGTCGACATCGTGGAGGGCGAGCGGACGATCGGCCGGCCCCACGGGGATGTTGCCTTCGACGACGTCTGGTTCGGGTACGAGGAAGGCTCCTGGACGCTCGAGGACGTCTCCTTCTCGGCGCCGGCGGGGACGAAGACGGCGCTCGTCGGCGAGACGGGCTCGGGCAAGACGACCTGCGCGTACCTCGTCGCGCGTCTCTACGACGCGACGCGCGGGACGGTCGCGATCGACGGCGTCGACGTGCGCGAGCTCTCCTTCCCGTCGCTTGCCGACGCAGTCGGGGTCGTCTCGCAGGAGACGTACCTCTTCCACTCGAGTGTCCGCGAGAACCTCCGCTTCGCGAAGCCGGACGCCACCGACGCCGAAGTCGAGGAGGCCGCTCGCGCTGCGCAGATCCACACGCTCATAGCCTCGCTGCCGGAGGGCTACGAGACGGTCGTCGGCGAGCGCGGCTACCGCTTCTCGGGCGGCGAGAAGCAGCGCATCGCGATCGCGCGCACGATCCTCCGCAACCCGCCGATCCTCGTGCTCGACGAGGCGACGTCAGCGCTCGACACGCAGACCGAGCGGGCGGTACAGGCCGCCCTGGAGCGGCTCGCCGAGGGCAGGACAGTCATCGCGATCGCGCACCGTCTCTCGACGGTCCGCGACGCCGACCAGATCGTCGTTCTCGACCGCGGCCGGATCGTCGAGCGTGGGTCCCACGACGAGCTGCTCGCGCTCGGTGGTCGCTACGCCTCGCTCGTCGAGCGCGACGTCGACGTGGGCGAGGTCGTGCCGACGCCGAGCTGACTGATCCTTGTTCGCGAGCGGCTTCTGCACCTGTCGGAATCCCGCCGCTTGATCCCGCCTACGGCGGGGCAGATTCCCGAAGACCGCCGCCTTTGGCGCCAGCCGTCGTGGCAGCAGCCGCCGAGTCACACATGCCATGTCAGGAAATTGCGACTACGTTTCAGCCTCGTGAGCGCGACGTCGACGGAGACGGACCTCGAGCGACACGGGATCGAGCCGGTGGGCGAGGTTCTCCGGAACCCGACCACCTCCCAGCTCTACGTCGACGCGCTTCGCCGTGGCGACGGCAGGCTCGCGGAGGGAGGGCCGCTCGTCGTCGACACCGGCGAGTTCACAGGCCGCTCGCCGAAGGACAAGTTCATCGTGCGCGAGCCGGGCTCCGAGAAGCGGATCTGGTGGGGCGACACGAACGTTCCGCTCGACGAGAGTCGGTTCGAAGGGCTGCGGCAGAAGGTGGTCGACCACCTTGCAGCGCAGGAGCGCCTCTATGTGATCGACGCGTTCGCGGGCGCCGACCCCGAGCATCGGATCGGGGTTCGGGTCGTCACCGCGAG
>JACDBY010000382.1 GCA_013694685.1 Actinomycetota bacterium | reverse complement strand
TGGTCGAAAGCGGCGTGCCGCTGTAGTCCCAGATCGCGGGGAGCCGGTAGTCGGGCTCCCCGTCACCGTCGATGTCGGGAGTCGTGATCTCGTAGCTCCCGCCCCAGCTCTCGGGCCCGGCGGAGAGATCGTAGAACCAGAGCCGCTTCGCCGGCCCGCCGTACGGGTTCTCCTCGTCGTCCGGCGCGGTGCCGCCCCAGGCGACGAGCTTGCGCGAGTGGCGCAGCTCGCCGAAGTTGTAGCCCGTGTCCGGGTCGGGCTCGTTGGTCTTCGTGTAGACGTGGAACTTGAAGTCCGGGCGATCCTTCCAGTTGACGAAGAGGATCGTCGGCTTCGTCAGGTCGACGCCCGTTGGCGGGTTCTCGATGATCCACTTCTCGACCGTGGGTGCGTCGATCCAGTGGTTCTGAGTCACGTCGAGCTTGCCCGCCTGTGCGTTGTACTCGTCCTGGAAGATCGTCCGCGGTTTCGGGGTCGCAAGCCGCGACAGCTCACCGAAGAAGCGGTTCTCCCATGCGATCGCTGTGTTGAACGGCGTGTAGGAGTACGCGTAGTTGATCCCGAGCGCCGCCTCGGCGCCGAGTCCGTAGAAGAGCTTGAAGCGTGTCTTCGGCGAGCCCGTCGTCGGCAGGCCGGCCTTGACGGCGTCCCAGCTGGGATCGCCCCCGCCGAACGTACCCACGAAGACGACGTTCACGTCGACTGTCTCGTCGAACGGCGTCAGGCCGCCGGGATTCAGGCCCGCAGCCGCCGTCGTCGTTCCGGCGCCTGCGACCGCGAGCGCAGCCACGATCGCCGCGAGGACGATGCGTCTCATTGATCTCTCCCCTCCGGTCCGCACGTCGCGCGACCGTCGTTGACGTGGGGATGTTATCCCTGATCGGCCGTTCGAACGCAGTCAGCCGGCCGCGACGGCCGCAGCGCCGGCGAGCGCGAGCACGCCGCCGACCCGGCGCGATCCGTCGAGGCGCTCGCCCAGCACGAGCCGCGCGAGCAGCACGGTGACGACCGGGTACAGCGCGCTCAGCACCGCCACGATCCCGACCGAGCCGCGAGTCGTTGCGAAGGCGACGAAGACATTCGCGGCCGTGTCGAAGACGCCGACGGCGGCCACCGTCGGCAGGAACCTCCTCGGTGGGACGACCGAGATCGCGAGCGACAGCGCGAGGGCTACGGCCAGGGCGGTCGACGTCGCCCGTGCCGTGAAGATGGTCCAGGGGACCCCGCCGTCCGCGGCGGCGTCGAGGCCGACGAAGAAGAGCCCGAAGCCGAGCGCCGCGACGAGTGCGAGCGGAACACCCGTGGCGAGCCCGGCTCGCTGCGGAGCTCCCTGCTCACGGGCCAGCAAGCCGATGCCCCCGAGGACGACGACCACGCCGAGCCACTGGAGCGGGCTGGGCGACTCGCCGCCTGCCAGATCGACCGCGAGCGGCACGATCGGCCCCGCAGCGGAGACAGGAGCGACGATCCCCATCGCGCCGATCGCCATCCCGCGGTAGAGCGCCGCAAGCCCGATCGCGCCGCAGGCGCCTGCACCGACTGCGGGCAGCACGTCGCCGAGCCCGGGCGGGCTGTCACCTGCGAGGACGACCCACACAGCCGCGCCCACGAGACCGGCACCTTGCGAGGCGGCGAGCACCGTGAGAACGTGGATCCGCCGGGCGGCAACACCACCGAGGAAGTCACCGACGCCCCAGGCGCCGGCGCCGAGCAACGCGAGCGTGGCCGCTCCCACGGACGTCAGTCGTCGCCGACAGAGCGGGTGGCCGCCTGTGCGTCGAGCTGGTTCGCGTGGTACAGCACGGCCGCCTCGGCCGTGCGTGCGGCGTTGCGGTCGTGGTGTGCCGCGACGATGTGGAGGAGCTCCGCGCGAAGGGTCGATTCGAGGGACACCGCGTGCTCGTCGACGAGTCGCACGCCGAGCTGGACGTGGCCTAGCAGCGCGCCCTCGCGCGTCGGTCGGAACGACGGCCCCCGTTCGAGCTCCCGGACGCGGCCAACATCGTGGAGGAGAGCGGCGCCGAGCAGGAGATCCGAACGGAGCCGCGGATGGAGCTGCGCCGTCTCACGACAGAGCGTCGCCACTCCGACGGTGTGCTCGAGGAGACCACCGGCGTACCCGTGGTGCCCGTCGGCGCCCGCCGCCGGGAGCAGCCGCAGGCCGGTGCGGATCTCGCTCGTGGAGAGGAGCTCGACGACGAGTGCCCGAAGCGGCTCGGTGGAGATCTCGGCCGCGAGGAACTCGAGAAACCCCTCCAGCTCGTCAGCGTCGCGTCGCATCGCGGGCACGAGCTCGGCGGGATCGACATCGGACGTCTCGACGGCCCGCACCTGCACCTGGAGGCGGCCGTCGAACCGCTCGACCCGACCGAGCACGCGGACGGCGTCACCTTCTGCGAAGCGCCGGTCGAGCAACTCGACGTCGTTCCACACGCGCGCCTCAATCCGGCCGCTCGCGTCCACGAGCTCGACCGCGAGATACGGCTTGCCGCCACGGGTGGAGAGCCTCCGCTTGCGGGCGACGGCGAAGACGCCGTCGACTGTCCGATCCTCGGCGAGCTCCGCGATCGTCGTCATCTCGGGACGAGTGTAGGCTCGCGCGGTGGCCGACGTCCGCCCGTTCCGCGCCGTCCGGTACGCACGGCCGGGCGCAGAGCTGACGGCCCCTCCCTACGACGTGATCGACGCCGGCGCGGCGGAAGAGCTGCGCGCTCGTGACCCGCACAACGTCGTCCACCTCACGCTCGAGCCGGACGAGCGCCGGGCAGGGGCGCGGTACCGGGAGTGGCTCGAGGGGGGCATCCTCGTCCGCGACGACGAGCCGGCGGTGTGGGCGCTCGAGCAGGAGTACGTCGGTCCGGACGGGATCGAGCGGCAGCGCCGCGGGCTCGTCGCATCGCTCCGCGTCGAGCCGTACGCGACCGGCACCGTGCTCCCGCACGAGAGGACGCACGCAGGCCCCAAGGCGAGCCGACTCCGCCTCCTCGAGTCGGCGCGCGCCCAGCTCGAGCCGATCTTCCTCCTCTACGACGGCTCGCCGATGACGCCGCCGCGCGGCGAGCCCGAGCTCGACGTCGCCGGGACCCGCCTCTGGCCCGTGGGCGATCTCGACGTCGCGTCGGCGTTCGCCGGGAGCCAGCTCCTGATCGCCGACGGCCACCACCGCTACGAGACCGCGCTCGAATTCGCGGCGCGGGACGGCGCGGACCGGATGATGGTCGTGCTCGTCTCGATGTCCGACCCGGGGCTCGAGATCTTCGCGACCCACAGAGTCTTTGCGGGTCGCGACGACATCGACCTCGCGGGTGAGCCGTTCCCGACGGTCGAGGACGCCTTCGCCGCTCTCGCGGACGAGTCGTACGCGCGCTCGGCGGCAGTCCTCGTGCGGCCGGGCTCGACGAGGCTCGTGCACGGGGTGCCGGGCGAGCTCGACGTCGAGCTCGTCGATCGGCTGGGCCACGACGGGATCTCCTACACGCCCGACCGCGTCGAAGCCGTGCGGCGGGTCGAGTCGGGTTTCGCCGACTGCGCGCTCCTGCTCCGCCCGACGCGGATCGAGGACATCTTCGCTCATGCTCGCCAGGGCGAGGTGATGCCACAGAAGACGACGTACTTCTTCCCGAAGCTGCTCTCCGGGCTGCTCTTCCACCCTATCGATCCGTGACGGACTGGCTGGCGTTCTGCCGGGCGTGCGTCGCCGGGCTCGAGGAGGTGCTGGCCGTGCTTCCAACCCGCGCCGAGCGCGAGCCCGTCCTCCGCCTCGGCAAGGGAGGCGACGACACGACGGCGATCGACGGGGCGGCCGAAGACGTCGTCGTCGGCCTGCTCGAGGAGCTCGACACCGACCTGACATTGGTCTCCGAGGAGCTCGGAGTGCGCATCTTCGGTCGAGGAGGAGACCTGCGTGTCGTCGTCGACCCGATCGACGGCTCGGTCAATGCGAAACGTGGCATCCCGTTCTTCGCGCTCTCGCTGGCGGTCGCCGAGGGACCGACGATGGACGACGTCGTCTATGGCTTCGTCCACGACTTCGGCACCGGCGAGGAGTGGGTCGCCGAGCGAGGCGCAGGCGCATTTCTGAGCGGTGAGCCGCTCACGGCTCCCGTGCCGACGGAGACGATCGAGATCCTCTCGCTCGAGGCGACGACGACGGACGCCATAGCGGCAGCGATCCCGGGGCTTCTCGGCGTCGCACACCGCGTCCGGGTCATGGGCTCTCTCGCCCTCTCGCTCTGCCACCTCGCCGCCGGCCGCGTCGACGCCGTCTGCTGCCTCAAGCCGGCACGCTCGATCGACATTGCCGCGGCGCAGCTCCTCGTGCGCGAGCGGGGCCTTGCAATCGAGCTCTTCGAGGATCCGCCCTTCGGCGCCGCACCGCTCGACCTCGGCCAGCGCTCCCGCGTCGTGGCGGCCGCGAGCGACGAGCTGTGCGCCGCCGTGGCCGCCGGGCTTCCCTGAGGGCGTTACGAGCGCTTGTATTGAATCAACACAAGCGTTGACAGCCTCTCACCGTCGGGCACGACGCACCGACCACTCGGTCATCCGCGTCGAGACGCCCCGCAGCACAGAGGCCCCGGT
>JACDBY010000375.1 GCA_013694685.1 Actinomycetota bacterium | reverse complement strand
GTTCCCCCGGGAGACGTTTCTGGTGGAACGTTGCGAGACGAGGCACTAGCCTGAGGCGCGTGCTGACGGCTCTCCGGATCGTCCACGTTCTTGCGGCCTCCGTCTGGGTCGGAGGCACCGTCGCGCTCGTCTTCGTCGGGGTGCCTGCGATCCGGAAGCTCGAGGGGGAGGCGCGCGCGACCGCGATGCGCGCTCTGGGTCGGCGCTGGCGGCCGCTCGGTTGGAGCGCGATGGCGGCTGCGATCCTCTCGGGTCTCTGGCTCACCGAGCTCAACGGCGGCTTCACCCGCGCAGCGCTCGAGACCGACTTCGACCGAACGCTGATCGTCAAGTCCGTGCTCGTCGCCCTGCTCGTCGTCGGCGCGCTCCTCCACGACTACGTCCTCGGTCCGCGGCTCCAGCGCGAGCTCCGCGAGCAGGATCCCGCAGCGCCGGCGACCCGTCGCAGGCTGGTCGTCGTCGGCTGGCTCAACTTCGCCCTCACGCTCGCCGTCCCGATCCTCGGCGCTGTCGTGCTGGCCTACCTCGACTGATGAGTCCAGAGCGGGAGAGCACGTGTCCGACTGAAGTCGGACACGATGCGGCGCGCCACCTCGCCCTGCTCACTCGAACGACCGAGGTCGTCAACTCGTCGCTCGACCTCCAGCAGGTGCTCGAGTCGATCGCGCACGAGGTCGCCGCGGCGCTCGAGACGGACGCCTGTTTCGTCTACCTCTACGACGAGGCGGCGGACGAGCTCGTCCTTCGCGCGACCCATGGGACGCGGATCGAGGACGCCACGGCAGCACCGCGGATGCGTCGCGGCGACGGGATCACGGGTGTCGCCGCGGCCGATCGCGTGCCCCTGATGATTCCGTCCGGCGCCCATCTCGACCCGCGGTTCAAGGCGTTCCCGAACCTGCGCGAGGACGAGTACGAATCGATCCTGGCCGTCCCAATCCTCGCGCGCGACGTGTTGGAGGGTGCGCTCAACGTCCGGACGCGGGAGCCCCGGGCGTTCACCGACGCGGAGATCGGGCTCCTCAGCTCGATCGCCTCCCAGGTGGGGCAGTCGATCGAGCACGCGAAGCTCTACGCCAGCGCACGACGCCGGGTGGACGAGCTCGAGGCGCTGGCGCGGATCTCGGAGGCCGTCTCGGAGTCCCTCTATCTCGAGGAGTCGCTCGAGGCGATCGTCGCGACGACGGTGCAGTCCCTCCAGGCGACGGGTGCCGCGATCGTGCTGGAAGACGGTCGGATCGCGTGGCCGGAGGGGCGGGCGGGCCTGCACGCATGTCGCCTACCGCTGCGGTACCGAGGACGCGGGATCGGGGAGCTCGTCGTCGATCGCGACGTCCCGTTCTCCGAAGACGACCGGCAGCTGCTCGACGCGATCGCGAACCAGGCGGCCGTGGCGCTCGAGCACGGGCGGATGGCGCTACGCGGGGTGCTCGCCCAGGAGATCCACCACCGCGTGAAGAACAACCTCCAGACCGTTGCCTCGCTCCTTCGGCTCCAGGCTCGCGCGACGGGCGTCGAGCCGCGAAAGGCGCTCGGCGACTCGGTCAACCGGATCCTCGCGATCGCCGCGGTGCACGAAGTGTTGACCGAGCATCGAGAGGATGTCGTCGACCTGGCCGAGCTCGTCGACCGGTTGCGCGCGATGCTCGTGCAGGGGCTCGTCGGTGGCAAGCGGGTCTCCGCCGACCTCGCCTCCGTCTCGCTCGCCGGCGGACGGGCGACCGCGCTTGCGCTCGTCTTCAGCGAGCTCCTCGGAAACGCCCTCGAGCACGGCGGCGACCATGTCTCGATTACGCTTCGGGCCGACGGGGACGACGGTGTCCTCGCGCTCGCCGACGATGGCACGGGCATGCAGGGTGCCTCCGACGGGACGGGCCTCCAGATCGTGCGCGCACTCGTACGCGACGAGCTCCACGGGACGCTCCTGCTACAGGAGGACGGCGGCCTGCGTGCAGAGGTGCGGTTCGCTGCCGCCTGAGGAAACGGAGACGCCCGTGCGCATCCTGATTGCCGAAGACGAGACCATCATCCGACTCGACCTTCGAGAGCTGCTCGAGCGAGGAGGATTCGACGTCGTGGCCGAGGCGCGCGACGGAGAGGAGGCCGTCGAGCTGGCGCGCAGCACGTCGCCCGACCTCGCCCTCCTCGACGTGAAGATGCCGAAGCTCGACGGGATCGACGCCGCCCGGCGGATCCTCGACGAGCGCCCGATCCCGATCGTGATGGTGACGGCCTACGGTGAGCAGGAGCTCGTCGCGCGGGCGGTCGAGGCGGGTGTCTTCGGCTACCTCGTAAAGCCGTTTCGCGAGTCCGACCTGCTGCCGGCGATCGAGACCGCCCGCGCGCGCCACGTCGAGCTCGTCGCACTGCGAGAGCAGGCGGACTCGCTCGCCGAGGCGCTCGCGGCGCGGAAGTCGATCGAGCGGGCGAAGGGGCTCCTCATGGAGCGCGAGAGCCTCACGGAGCAGGACGCGTTCGCCCGGCTCCGGAAGGCGAGCCAGATCTCCGGGCGACCGCTCAAAGTTGTCGCAGAGGCGTTGATCGCCACGCTGGACGTCTGAATGGGGACTGGCCCCGGAGGGCCTGTCCCCCGTGCGACGCAAGCACGGGTGCCGCGGGTGCGCCACCGGTTGCACGGGGGGTCAGTCCCCTGCGGGGCCAGACCCCTCAGGAGGTAGACAGCAGGCGCTCGTCCTCACGCCGTCGCTGCGTCCTGCGTGCTGCCCAGGCAGCTGCACCGAGGAGCAGGAACGGCCCGGCGACGACCGCGAAGTAGAGGAGCGCGATCCCTTCCCAGGCGAGGATGTCGACCGTCCTGTCGAGCGCGCGGTCGAGGCGCGACGGGGTTGCGGGGATCGCCGCCGCGTCCTCGGTGCGAAGCGAGAGCGAGATCGTCGCGAGGCTCGCCTCGCGGTTCACCGCGGCGGCCTCCGCGCGCACATCGGCGAGCTCGCGCTGGGCCGACGCGCGCCGTGCGAGGAGCGTCGCCCGCACCTCGGCGGCGAGCTCCTGCGACTCGAGCCGCGCGGTGAGTCGGGCGATCTGCTCCCGCAGGCCCGCCTCGCGCTGCTCGAGACTCGAGACCTGGTCGCCGAGGTCGTCGATCTGCACCTGCTGACCCACGATCGTCCCGAGCGCCGAGAGCCGAACGAGCGCGTCCTGCACCTTCGCCGTCGGCACGCGGAAGACGAGCGACGCTGCGCCGGTCTGCTCGGACGTGCCGAACGAGGTCGAGACCGCGTGACCACCGAGCGAGCGAACGATCGTGAGCGCGTCCTGCGTCGCCTCGGAGAGACCGTCGGCGTCGGGCACCTCGAGCTGGAGCTCGGCGCTGTAGCGCTGCGGCCGCCCGACCGTCGGTCCGACCGCGGGCGCGCCCGGCGTGCCGGCCTGGGTCTTGAGACGTTCTCGCGCCGCGTCCGCCGTCGCAGAGTTTCCGGGCTGCTCCGGGGCGCCGAAGACCTGGTCAGCTCGCACGCTCGTGCCGGCCTCGCGCACGGAGGCGGGCTGCGAGACCCCGATCGCGATCGCCGAGACCATGGCGAGCGCGGCTGCAGCAGGAACGAGCAGGATCAGGCGTCGCCTGCCCCGCACCCTGTCGAGGAGCGACGGCGCCGCCGTCGGCACACCTGCGGTGACCGTCTGTACTTGGAGGCGAAGCGCGTCGCCCGCCCGGGGACGCGTACTCCGCAGCTCGTCGAGGATCTCGGTCATGTTCATCCCTCGTTCACCCTCTCCTCGAGTCGCTTGAGTGCCCGGCTGAGCCGGGTCGAGACCGCCGTCGGGCTGATTCCGAGCACGCGGGCGGTCGCATCGCCGTCCAGCTCGAGCACGATCCGTAGCGCGAGCACTTCGCGCTCTGCGGCGCTCAGGGTCGCGAGGGCGGCTTCGAGCTCGGGAGACAGGCCCTCGACGAACACCTCGTCGACCCGCTCCGGCAGCGCGGCTGCCTCCTCGCGCTTCCGGCGGCGGGACTCGGCGCGGAACCAGTCGAGCGCCGTCGTGCGTGCGATCCCGAGGAGCCACGTGCGCGCGGTGCCACGCGTGGGGTCGAATCGTCCCCAGAGCCTGAGCGCCTTCTCGAAGGTCGAGCTCGCAAGATCCTCCGCAGTCTCACGATCGCGTGTCAGGTAGAGGAGGTAGCCGAGCACGTCGTCGAGGTGCGCCTCGGCGGCTTCTGCCAGCGTCCGCGGCGAGCGCGTGGCGAGCGGCTGCTCGAGGGTCATCGCATGCACGCCCTGTCTACGCCACCGCGCCGTCGTCGCGTCACACGCTCATTCTGGGCGGCCGGCAACACTTTTTGGTGATTCGTGTGCCCGGTCGGTGACGCTCGTTCTGTGCCCCGCCCGCGTTGGTCGTCGTCGGGCAAGCAGGCCCCGCGTCAGCGCGCTGAGCCGGCCTCGGTCTGGGCTTCGGCGAAGAGCACTTCCCAGCGGGCGAGCAGCTCGTCGAGCTCCTCGCGCGCGGCCGTGTACGAGGCAAGGAGATCCATGTCGGTCCAGCTTTCGGCGAGACGGCCCTCCAGCTCGGCGACTCGCAGCTCGAGCTCGCCGATGCTCCGCTCGACCTGCTCGAGTTCGCTCCTGCGAGGGCTCGCCTGACGTGGCTTCGTTGCGCGCGCCTTCGCGGTCGGCGTCGCAGGCGGGGGTGCCGACTCGCGCTCGCGCACGAGGTCGGCCCAGCCGCCGTCCGTCGAGCGCAGGCCGAGGTCGACGACCGAGACGATCCGGTCGGGGACTGCATCGAGCACGGCGCGGTCGTGCGAGACGAGGAGCACGGTTCCGGGAAACGCCTCGAGTGCTGCCTCGAGCGCCTCCCGGCTCTCGAGGTCGAGGTGGTTCGTGGGCTCGTCGAGCACGAGCAGGTTCGCGCCGGAGGCGACGACGAGTGCGAGCGCGAGCCGTCGCCGCTCGCCGCCCGAGAGCACGCTGACGGACTTCTCGTGCGTCTCCCAGCCCGAGAAGAGAAACCGGCCGAGCAGATTCTGTGCCTGGGGCCGCTGGAGCCCGGTCGCGGACGTGGCGACATCGAGGATCGAGCCGCGATCGGGCAGCTCCGCCTCATGCTGGGAGAAGTAGGCCGGCACGACGCCATGCCCGAGCTTCACGCGTCCGGCGCCCGCTTCCCTGTGCCCGAGGAGAGTTTCGAGCAGCGTCGTCTTGCCGCAGCCGTTGGGACCCACGAGCGCCACGTGCTCGCCGCGCTCGAGGACGAGCGATGCACCGTCGAGCAGCAGCTTGTCGCCGGCGAAGACAACGAGCTCGTCCGCCTCGAGCACGATCCGACCGGTGCGGGCGGGACGGAGGAACTCGAA